>JBCBDK010000275.1:0-5874 GCA_038529675.1 Actinomycetota bacterium | reverse complement strand
CTCGCCGAGCATCCTCGGATCGCGACGTCCACGCCGAAGGAGCTCAACTTCTTCACCGAGGACCGCTACGCCGAGCTCGGCATCGACTGGTATCGGCGCCAGTTCGACGATCCGGCCGACGCGGTGGTCGCCGGTGAGTCGTCGGTCAACTACACCAAGCGCCACATCTTCCCCGGCTGCGCCGAGCGGATGCATGCCCACGTTCCGGATGTGAAGCTCGTCTACATCCTGCGCGACCCGCTCACCCGCATCGAGTCCGACTGGATCCACGCCGTCGGCGCCGGCCGCTGGCGCGGCGACTTCTCCTCTGCGATCGCCGACCTCGAGACCAGCTCGATGGTCCAGACCAGCCGGTACTGGACCCAGCTGTCGGAGTACCTGGCGCTGTACCCGCGCGAGCAGATCCGGATCATGTCGTACGACACGATCTCGAAGGACCCGAACCGTGCGGTCAGCGAGATGCTCGAGTTCATCGGACTCGATCCCGACTGGACGCATCCGATGATCGGCAAGAAGATCCACCCGTCGAGCCGCAAGATGCGCCCGAACCGCCTCGGCCTGCTCTTCTGGGAGGACCCGGTTCGCCGTCGCCGCATGCGGAAGTACCTCCGCCGCATCGTCGGCACGCCGATCGAGAAGCCGCAGTGGTCGGCTTCCGACCGTGGCCGTGTCATCGAGTACCTCCAGCCCGAGGTCGATGCGATCCGCGAGTTCTCGGGTCTCGACTTCGAGGGCTGGTCGCTCTGACGCATCCCGGGCGGGGGAGTGGCGAGCGACGTGCAGACGAAGGGATGACGCCGATGGAGCCGACATGGCACGGGTGACCATCGGGCTGCCGACGTACAACGGCGAGGACACGATCGAGCAGTCGATCCGCAGCGTGCTCGACCAGACCTATCGCGACCTGGAGCTGATCGTCGCCGACAACGCATCGACCGACCGAACGGTCGAGATCGTCCGGTCGTTCATGGCGACCGACGACCGCGTGCAACTGCTGCCGAGCGACGAGAACCATGGCGCCGCCTGGAACTACAACCGCGTCTTCGATGCGGCCACGGGCGAACTCTTCCGCTGGCACGCCGACGACGACTGGTTCGAACCGACCCTGATCGAACGACTCGTCGACGTCCTCGACGCCACGCCCGACGCCGTGCTCGCCCACTCGACCACACGGTTCGTCGACGACGACGGCGCGACCGTGTCGGTGTACGACGACGACCTCGGTGCGACCGGGTCCTCGTCGCGAACGCGACTCACTCGGGTCGTACGCCGACTCACCTACTGCAACCCGGTGTTCGGCCTCATCCGCCGCGACGTGCTCGCACGCACGGCGAAGATCGGCACCTTCCCGGCCTCGGACGTCACCTTGCTCTACGAACTCGCACTGTGCGGCGAGTTCGCGATCGTGGCCGAGCCGCTGTACGTGCGCCGGCCCGGCAACTCGATCAAGTCGAACCCGACGCGCCAGGCCATCGCCAACTGGTTCGGTCCGTCGGCGACCGGGCGGCGCTTTCCGAGCCTGCAGCTGCTCAAGGCATCGCTCGCGGCGATCTGGCGAGTCGAGCCGACGCTCGGTTCGCGCCTCACCACCACGGCGGCGTTCCTCGTCGTCTGGCCGCGTGAACGTCTGCGCCGCCTGCGCCGTCGACGTCGCCGGGCCAACGCGTCATGACCGAGCACAGCAGTGAGCATCCCACCCAGAACGGCACCGAGCGCTGGCTCTGGCTGACGCCCGAGATCCGCCCGGAGCTGTCGACCGGCGCACTCGTCTACTCGTTCGGTCTCGCGCACGCAATCGCTCAGTCCGAGGGCGTGTCGATGCACATCGTGGGCATCGGGACCGCCGCCCCGGACGCGCCGGCCGGTGCCGACGTGACCTACGAGCCGGTCGCGGCCGAGTTGCGCGGCGGGGTTCGATCGGTTGCGTCGACCTTGCCCAACCTCGCGTACGCGACGCACGTGGACTCGTTCGTCGGACGCGTGCGAGAGCGGCTCACGCAACCGTGGGATGTGGTGGTCGTCGACGGCCTCCAGATGGCCTGGGCGAGCGACGTGGTCCGGGCCGCGTTCCAGGGACCGGTCGTGTTCGTGGCCCACAACCACGAGGCGTCGCTGCGGCGTGGCGTTGCCTGCGAGGGCGGGTGGCGCAACCCGAAGACGCCGGTCCTGTGGCTCGACGCGGTGAAGGCGGCGCGCGCGGAGCGGCGTTGCGTGCGCACCGCTGACCTGGTCACGACCATCACGTCGGAGGATCACGAACGCTTCCGGTGCGAGCACCCCGAGGCCGACTTCGTCGAGATCCTGCCCGGCTGGAAGCCACCGACGGCCGACGCCGACTCGACCGGCACCGTCGACCATCGCCCGGCGCTGCTCGATCGCCCCAGGAGGATCGGCATGCTCGGGAGCTACGACTGGCACGTGAAGCAGGAGAACCTGCGCCGGTTCCTCGCTGCGGCCGACGGCCTGCTCGCCGACGCCGACATCGAGCTGGTGATCGGTGGCGCCGGACCTGACGAGTTCCGCCGAGAACTCGAACCCGGGCTCCGGGCGACGCGGTTCGTCGGTTGGGTCGACGACCCGGCGGCGTTCCTGGCGACTTGTCGCATGGCGGTGATCGCCGAGCCACTCGGGGGCGGGTTCAAGCTCAAGTCGCTCGACTACGTGTTCAACGGTGTGCCGATCGCCTGCCTCGCCGGCAACGCCGTCGGGCTCGGTCTCACGCCGGGCGAAAGCGTGCTCGAAGCCCCCGATCTGGAAGCGCTCGGCCGATTGGTCGTCCGACACATCGACGACGAGTCGCTCGAGTCCGTCGCCCGCCGTGCCGAAACAGGTTCAGCTCGCGAGTTCTCGTGGGCGGTCCGGGCGGCGTATCTCCGTGACGCCCTGGGGCTGCGGACGCCCTGAGCGTTCGTAGATGAACAGAACGTAGCGATTCCGTCATTTCTCAGCGCGGGTTCGTCATGAAACCGTCAAGATCGCTACAGTCTTCGTCGCGGCGGTCGACACAGCATCAGATGCCCGCGTGCATCGACAGCTGACTGAAAGGTTCTCCGCCCCCATGAAGTCCCTCATCCGCCTCGTCCTCGGTGCCGCGCTCGCCGTGGGTTCGGTGTTCGTCGTGTCCGCACAGACGACCGCCCGTCCGGCCGCGCTCGACCCGGACACGCTCGGCATGTACGTCGGGTTCAACCGCTCGGATCGCCAGGCCGCCGTCGAAGCCGACCTCGGCCAGCCGCTCCAGTGGTTGATCATGATGGCCGATCGCCGCACTCCGCAGAAGATGCAGGCGTCGGTCGGTGGCCAGATCAACAAGCCGGGCAACTTGCGTGACCGCGCCGGTGAGATCGACATCGTCATGACCGTGCCGCTCAGCTTCGGCAAGGGCTCCGCGAAGACGGCGAGCGGTCGAGCCGCCATCGCCGAGAAGCTCCGCGAGACCGCCTCGGGCGCGCACGACGCGTCGTACCGCAAGGTCGCGCTCACGCTGGCCAACGGCGGCTTCGACGACGCCGTGATCCGTCTCGGCCACGAGTTCACCGGTGACTGGTATCCCTGGTCGGCGCAGGGGAATGCCGCCGAGTACATCGCCGCCTACCGGCGAGTGCACAAGGTCTTCAAGGGCGTGTCGAAGGACTTCCGCTTCGAGTGGAACTCGGCCCGGAACACGTGGCTCGAGTACGGTCCCGCCGCCTACCCCGGCGACCGCTACGTCGACATCGTCGGCATCGACATCTACTACGAGCCCTGGAAGGGCGACAAGGAGATGACGAACTCGTTCTGGAACCGCCGCTACGAGGCCGTCCTCACGTCGCACCGCGATTTCGCGATCCGTCACGGGAAGCCCGTGGCGTACTCGGAGTGGGGCGCCGGCGACATCGAGCACCCGGACTTCATCCGCCGGATGCACGACTGGTTCGACCGGCTTCCCGACAACGGCGCCGGCCGTCTCATGTATCAGGCGTACTTCAACTCGCCGAAGAACATCTACGACTTCGACGAGCACCCGCGCAACTACCGCACGTACCTCGAGCTGTTCGGCGCGAACGGTTCGCGCCCGTCGCCCGAACCGGCACCCGCACCAGCGCCGGCTCCGACCGTGCCCCCCACGACCACGCCGCCGACGACTGCACCGCCGACGACCACGCCGCCGACGACCGCACCGCCCACCACCGCACCGCCCACCACCGCGCCGCCGACGACCGCACCGCCCACCACCGCGCCGCCGACGACCCCGCCGCCGGCTGCGGCGCCGAGCCCGGCCGAGTCCGTCGTGCTCTTCGACCAGACGACGACACACCGCGTCGACCAACCGGCCGATCTGACGATCCTGCCGGGCAGTGGCTGGGCCATCGGCGCCGACCGCGCCGATACGAGCGCCGTGCTCCGACTCGACATCACCGAGAAACCGACCGACCGTCCCGTCGTCGTTCAGGTCTGTGCCTGGAGCGACGGTCGCCGTCACGCCACGTGCGGGCGCGTCGGCACGTTCACCGAACCCGGCCTGCACTACCTGCAGATGCCGGCGTTCAGCGAGTGGTGGCAGTCGGCGCGCTGGCGAGCGGATCGTCCGATCGAACACCTCCGACTCGTCGTTCGCGATGAGGCGACGAACAGCCTGCTCGCCACGACGCGATGCGGCAGCGCCTGCTTCTCCGGATCGGGTGACCCGTCGCTGGACGCACCGATCACCTTCGACGCCTCGATGATCATCGGGTCGCCGTCGCCGCTGCCCGCCAGCTGGAGCGACTGCCCTGCCGCGCTCGGTGATGTCTGCGCAGCGGCCGGCGACGAGCCGGTCGAGCCGACGCCAGGCGCAGCGCCGGCTCCGGTCGCCCCCGTCCCGGTTGCCGGTGACGCAACGGTTGCCGTGCGGCCGGCTGCGGCCGACGAGGGTGACAAGTTGGTCTTCCGGATCGTGCTCGATCGAGTGGTCGACCGTGACGTCACCGTCACCGTGCGCAGCACCGGCGTGACCGCCACGTCGGGCGTCGACTTCCGACCCGTCGACACCGAGGTGGTCATCCCGGCCGGCGAGCTCCGCGGCTACGTCGGTGTTCGCACGATCGCCGACAACCGTCGCGAGGGCGACGAGACGATGCGCCTGGTCGTCGACGCCGTCGACGGTGCCGCTGCTCCGGCACGTGCCGGCATCGGCACCATCAGCGGCTGAACGTCGATGACATCATGACCGGGCGTCGCCCGGGACGTCTGCCCCGCCGGCCCGACGCCCCGGCGGCGATCGGTCGTCGGATCTCCGGGCCGACCGGGTGGTCGAGGGGTACGATCGTGTCGGTGGACGGCGACGACGAGCGGGTGAGCAGATGCTGATCCTCGTCCTGCTCGCCACGGTCCTCACCCTCTTCGGGCTCATCGTGTGGTTCTCGTCGCTGGAGTCCCGCGGCAACCGGCACGTCATCTTCGTCGTCTTCGTGGTCACGCTGATCGTAGAGGCGCTCCTCGCCGGGCCGTCGTCGGAGGTGCCGATCGGATTGCTGCGTCCGCGCATCGCCGGTCAGGACTTCCGGCCGCCCGACGCGATCATCGTGGCGGCGCTCCTCGTGCGCGTGATCCACCTCCAGGGCGAGCGCGTGCAGCGGCTCGTCATCATCTGGGGCGCTTTCCTCGGGTTGTACTCGGCGGGCGCGATGGTGGCGCTGCTCGGCGACCTCCCGGCCGTCGACGTGCTGTTCCAGGGGAAGGTCGCCTTCTACCTGCTCGGCGCGATGGTGATCGGCAGCGGTGTCGACTTCCACCGCCTCGCCGACTCGATCATGCCGGTCGCCCACGTCCTCGCGGTGCTGGTCCCCGTCGCGTTCATCGTCAAGTCGACCAACACCGACTTCAGTTTCTCCACGCCGGTGCAGGACTTCCGGC
>JBCBDK010000274.1:0-5890 GCA_038529675.1 Actinomycetota bacterium | reverse complement strand
TCCTGTGGCCGTCGCACTCGCCGTATGCCCGACTCGTCGAGCATCACCTGACCGCCGATGGCGTGCCGTGGAACGGACGCGGTGGGATCGAGGTGTCCGAACGGATCGCGCCTCGGCTGCTCCTCGATCTGCTCGATGTCGACCGCCGCCGGTTCCGTCGGAGCGACCTCTTCGACCTGCTCGCCGACGTGCCCGCGCGGGACGAGTCGGGTCGGCGACGCCCGACCGCCGAGTGGCAGCGAGTGGCCCGTGCGGCAGGCATCAGCGAGGACCCCGACTGGCGGCGGCTCGCGAGCTACGACGAGCGATCGCGCTGGGCCGACGCCGCCGACGAGCTGCTCGCGTTCGTCGACGACCTCCGCGAGCGCCTCGGACGCCCTGACGCCACACGTACGTGGCGGGAGTGGGCCGAGTGGTGCGACACCCAGCTCGTCGACTGGCTCGGTCCGCGCGCCGAGATCCGACTCAGCGATCCCGAGTATCGGGCCTGGGAAGCACTGATGGCGACGCTCGACCGGCTGCGCTCGCTCGACCACGTCGTCGGCCCCGCCACCCGCCACCACTTCCGGGCCGTGCTCCGCAGCGAACTCGACGACGTGTCGGTGCGCGAGGGCCGGATCGGCACGGGTGTCGTCGCCGGATCGCTGGTGTCGGCGCCGGGCCTCGACCTCGATGTCGCGATCGTGCTCGGCGGTGTCGACGGCGTCATGCCGCCGGCGCCACGAACCGATCCCTTGCTCAGCGACGACGATCGTCGAGCCGCTGGGCTCGCCGACGCCGACGAACGCGGCGATCTGCTCCACCACGCCTTCCGAGCGGTGCTCGACGCCTGCCACACCGTGGTCACCGCCCCTCGGGGTGACCTCCGCACCACGACCGAACACCAGCTCACCCGGTGGCTCGAACCGCTCGTGGACCGCGGTGGCGCCACCGGCAGCGACCTGACAGCCGGCCTGAGCGTGGAGCACATCGACTCCGCAGCGGCTGGGCTGGAGGCGCTCCACGCGCCGCCGAGCGAACGCGAGCGTCGCCTGCGCGACCGGCTGCGTGCCGGCGTTCCGGCCGACCCGGTCGCCGCCGCAGGGCTCGGCGACCACGTGCTCGCCCGCGCGATCGCGATGCGCGCCGGACGCGACGCGCCGACCTTGTCCGAGTACGACGGCGACCTCACGTCCACCGAGGTCGGGGCGATCGGCGAGCGGCCGGTGTCGCCGACCCGGATCCAGGCGTGGGCCACCTGCCCCCACGCCTACTTCAACCAGTATCTGCTCGAGGTGCGGCCGATCGAGGAGGTCGATCGCGACATCTCGATCCGAGCGCTCGACTCCGGCACACTCCAGCACGAGGTGCTCGATCGACTGCACCGCGACGTGCTCGAACACCGGCTCCCGCAACCACGCGCCGGGTGGTCCGACGAGCATCGCGCCGCGATGCTCACCCACTTCGACGACGTCTGTGAGGAGACCGAGCGACGCGGCCGCACCGGCCGGCCGGCCACCTGGCACGGCGAACGTGCCAGGCTGCGTTCCGAACTCGTGTTCTGGATGCGACACGACGGTGACCTCGCCGCTGCTCGCGGGGTCGAGATCGTCGCCTCCGAGTACGACTTCGGGAAGATCCCGCGGGACGACGGCGTCGAGCGACTCGACGCCTGGGAGCCCGTACGGCTCCGGCTGGGCGACGGCCGATCGATCGCCGTGCTCGGGTCGGCCGACCGCATCGACCGCTGGGCCGACGGCACGGTCGTCGTCACCGACCACAAGACCGGTCGCGATGTCTACACCAAGCTCACCGCGGAGGATCCGACACTCGAGGGAACCGTGTTCCAGCTCCCGGCGTACGCCGCTGCGGCGAGTGCCCTCGTCGGCGACGCGACGGCGGTTCGCGCCGAATACTCGATGTTCGGCAAGGGTGACTACGCCAGGCGCGGGTTCACGTTCACCGATGCCGTGTGGGAACGCGTCACGGCGGACCTGACCGAGATCATCGACGGCATCGAGGCCGGCTGGTTCCCGCAGCTCCCGGAACGCCCTGGGTGGCGATTGTTCGTCCGATGTGCCCACTGCGATCCCGACGGAATCGGGACCGACGATGCGTGGGCCCGATGGACGCTCAAACACAACGACGAGCGCAGTCGTCGCTGGTTCGGCGACGTCGACACCGACGACGCGGGCCGCGGAGCGGCGTCGTGACGTCCGACGCGGCCACCCCGACGTTGCCCTTCGACGACGATGGGGCGAGCCGACCCGCTCCACCCGACGAGGCGGCCCGCGAGCGGATCCGGTACGACCTGGACCACACGTTGTTCGTCGAGGCAGGGGCCGGAGCGGGCAAGACCAGCTCGCTCGTCGAGCGGGTCGTCAATCTGGTCGAGCGCGGCACGCGGATCACCGGGATCGCCGCCATCACCTTCACGGAGAAGGCCGCCGCCGAACTCCGCCACCGGATTCGGGGCGAACTCACCGAGCGCAACACCGAACGGTCCCGGTCGGCACTGGCCGACCTCGACCACGCCCCGATCGGCACGCTGCACGCGTTCGCACGTCGCATCCTGAACGAGTTCCCGATCGACGCGGGGCTGCCGCCGGGCTTCGGCGTGCTCGACGAACTCGAGAGCAATCTGCGCTTCGACGAGGAGTGGGAAGCTCTGCTCGATCGATTGCTGGCAGAGCCGGAGCCCGAGGCCGGCCTCGTCGCCGGCGGCGTCGTGTTCGCCCAGCTGTGCGGGTTCGAGAACTTCGGGTTCGACACCGGCCTCCGAAACGTGGCGGTCGGCTTCCGCTACAACTGGGACCTGGTCGAGGAGCTGGTCGACCTGTCCGACCCGCCGCCGTTCGAGCTGCGGGCCGACCGGCTCATCGGCGAGGCGCGGTCGATCGCCACGACCGAGGTGCCGCCCGACGACCGCCAATCCGAACTCGTGGCGAGGATCGGTCGACTCGGATCGGTCGTGTCAGGCTCCGAACTGCTCGCGGAACGGCTCGCAGCCATCGCCGAACTGGCGGCGATCAAGCCCGGGCGCGTGGGCAGCAAGGCCAACTGGAAGTCGCTCGGCGCCGATCGGTTGACCGAGCTCCGCGAGCGTGAAGCGTCGCTCGTCGAGGCTGCGGGCGAGGTTGTCGGCGCGGTCCGTACCGATCGCAAACGCCTCGTCGGGACGATCTGTGGCAGGTTCACCCTCGATGCGGTCCGCGCCCGGCTGGGCGACGGATTGCTCGACTTCCACGACCTCCTCGTACACGCCCGGCGCCTGCTCCGCTCGGTACCCGAGGCGCGGCGGATGCTCCACGACCGGTACCCGGTGGTCCTGCTCGACGAGTTTCAGGACACCGACCCGATCCAGCTCGAGATCGCCGTCCGGCTTACCGCCGACCCCGCCGCTGACGGCCACGACGGCGACTGGCGTCGGCTCGTGCCGCTGCCGGGCCGGCTGTTCATCGTCGGCGACCCGAAACAGTCGATCTACCGGTTCCGACGTGCCGACATCTCCCAGTACCTCCGTGCAGCCGAGCAGGTGGGGGCCGACACCGAGTACCTGTCGGCCAACTTCCGCTCCACCGCAGCGGTGATCGACACCGCCAACGAACTCTTCGCACGGGTCATCACCGAGGTGCCCGACAGCCAGCCGGCCTTCCAGTCGCTGATCGCGCAGCGCGCACCCGAACTCCGAGCGCATGGCACGGTCCACGTGCTCGGCGCAGACCACCACGGCGATCTCGTCGGTCGTACCGGCGGGCACGCGGACGAGCTGCGTCGGCGCGAGGCCGCCGACGTCGCGGCCGCGGTGACGACAGCGCTGCACGACGGGTGGCAGGTCGTCGACACGGACCCCCACACCGGCGACGAAGGGCTGCGGGCGTGCCGGCCCGGCGACGTCTGCATCCTGATCCCGACCCGGATCTCGCTCCCGGCGATGGAGGCTGCGCTGCGCGACGCCGGTGTGCCCTACCGGATCGAGGGCTCGTCGGCGGTCTACGCCTCGCGTGAGGTCCGCGACCTGCTGCTCACGCTGCGCGCCGCCGACGACCCGACCGACGAACTCGCGCTGGTCGAGGCCTTGCGCACGCCGCTGTTCGGCTGCAGCGACGTCGAGCTGTGGGAATGGAAGCGATCGGGCGGCACCTGGAGTCTGTTCCGGCCACCGCCCGACGAGCTGGCCGAGCATCCCGTCGGCGACTCGATCGCGCGGGTGCGTCGCCTCCACGACCTCATCCCGACCACGAGCGCACCTGATCTGCTCGTCCACGTCATCGACGAGGCGCGGATGTTCGACGTCGCACTGGCGGGTGCGGATCATCGCGACGTCTGGCGGCGACTGCGCTTCGTCGTCGATCAGGCGCGGGCCTGGGCCGAGGCGGGCGGGCGGGGGATCCGCCGCTACCTGGCGTGGGCGGCCCGCCAGGCCGTCGAGGGTCGTGTCGCCGAGACCATCCTCCCGGAAACCGACCACGACGCCGTCCGCATCATGACCGTGCATGCCGCCAAGGGGCTCGAGTTCCCGATCACCATCGTCGCCGGTCTCACCACGCAACGTCGGAGCGCCCGCGGTGTCAGCGTCGTGTGGCGGCCGGCCGCGCGTGCATGGATGCTCACGGGCAAGGGTGACGACGGCACCTACGACGAGTTCGTCGACCTGGACATCCAGATGGACGACGCAGAGCGTCGCCGCCTGCTCTACGTCGCGTGCACCCGGGCGGTCGACCACCTCGTCGTGTCGCTGCACCGCAATCGCGACGACGAGGCCGTCAGGTCCGCGGTCGAGTCGAACCCGGGTACGGCCACCTCGGCCGAGTTGCTGTGGGCCAACGGCGCCGCCGACATCGACATCGTCTCGACCGCGCCGCTCTCGTTGCGCTCCGCGCCCGCCACGCCGGCCGCCCCTACGCGCGCTGTGCCCGACGACCTCGAGACGTGGCGCGCTGAACTGGCGGCGACGTTCCATCGGGCATCGATCCGCAGCGCGATCGCCGCGACCCGGCTCGCCGACGAGGTTCGGATGCTCGGCGAGCAGGAACTGACCGTCGACGCCGGACTCGACAAACAACCCGTCAACATCGACCTCCCGCCGTGGCAGCGTGGCCGGTACGGCACGTCGGTCGGCCGAGCGGTCCACGGCACGTTGCAGTTCTGCGACCTCACCACCGGTGGCGACATCGCCGATCTGGCTCGGTCGCAGTGTGCCGCCGAGGGCATCATCGGCTCCGATCGACGGGTTGCGGCGCTCGCGCGGTCAGCGCTCGCTGCGCCGATCGTCCGTCATGCCGCCGGTGGAGCGGAGCACTGGCGCGAGCTGTTCATCGCCGCACCGGTCGGAACCCGCGTGTTGGAGGGCTACATCGATCTGCTGGTGCGGACCGACGACGGGCTGGTCATCGTCGACTACAAGACCGACCGGTGGTCGGGTCCGGTCCAGACCGCCGAGCGGATCGGGCGGTATCGCACGCAGCTGGCCGCCTACGGCGCAGCGCTCGAGGCAACACTCGACGAACCGGTCGTCGGTGGTGTGCTGGTGCGGTGCGTCGAGGACGGCCCCGCAGAGCAGATCGACATCGACGCCTGGGCCGACGCACTCGCGGAGGTACGCGCGGTCGTCGGCTGACGACGACGCTGATCGTCGGTGTCCACCCCGCGCGACCGGTACGAACAACGCCCGCTATGCGTCGACGCGTTCGCCGGGTGCGTCGCTCGACGACTCGGCCGACAGCGAGTTGGCGGACACGGTCGCCCGCGCCTCACCCGATTCGCTGGGCGTCGGCGCCGCGTCCACCGCCGCTCTGCGCCGGGCACGAGCGGCCTGGGCTGCGGTTCCGGCGCGTCGGAACGCCGTGCCCATGGCGCCACCGCCGACGAGCGGCTCCCGGCGAACGCGTCGACGCATAGCGGGCGTTGT
>JBCBDK010000273.1:0-5860 GCA_038529675.1 Actinomycetota bacterium | reverse complement strand
CTTCGTGGCGAGTTCCTGGGCGTAGTTCTCCCCGATCGATGTACAGCCGGCATCAACGGCGAGCTCGACGACCCCGGGGGCGAAGCCCGTGGTGACCGCCATGATCTCGACCGGCCACCGCTCGGCCCGCTCGACGGCGTCGATGCGCGCCCGGGCGGTGTCCAGCGCAACTCGAACCTCGTCGACCGTTCGTTCGGGGAGCACGCCGTCGCTCATCGCCACCATCCCACCAGGGCGTGCCGGGCGGTGTCGACACCGACTCGGTGCGAGAACCACCGGTCGCCACAACCCGTGCACCCACCCGCTCGCGCGTTGGGGACCAGGCCGTGGTGATCGAGCGCCTCGACGACGGCGGCGCCGACGTCGAGGGCAGGCTCGCCGACGGTCGTCCGCCCCCGGATCGTGTCGGGGTCCGCGTGGACACCCGCCGCGACCGCGAGGAGGTCGGCGGCGCCGAACGAGTAGCAGCACGGGTGGATGACGGGCCCGAGCGACACGTGCACGATGTCGTGCTCGTCCGCCCTGGCACACTCCACGGCTCGATCGATCACGCCGGCGGCGAGGCCGCGCCACCCGGCGTGCACGCCGACGAGGCGCGAGCTCGACGTGACGAGGAGCGCAGTCGCACAGTCCGCGGCCCACATCGCCACCGCCGGCGCTGCGCGGTGTTGCCGGTCGCCACGCTCCGACGCTTCGACGACCACGATGTCGGCCATCGGGCGAACCTCGCCGATCGAACACGCTCGTGACACGCCGGGGTCGGACGGCGGAAGATTGGCCGCCACGCACCAGACGTCGACGCCGTGGCGTTGATCCGCCATCGCCCAGTCACGACCGGTGAGCGCGTGCTGCCGCTCTCGTAGCACGTCGGGTGGCGTGCGGATCGGATGGACGTCCCCGTCCACGCGTTCGGTGACGGCGACGCGCAGACGGCGGCCGCCGATGTCGGCCTCGACGAGGTCGAGCAAGTCGGCGCGTTACTTGAGGAACGACGGGACGTCGAAGTCGTCGTCGGGATCGAGCGGATCCGGCTCGTCGTCGTCGCCGAACAGCTCGGTGATCCGCGTCGGCGAGGTCCGCGGCTGGTCGCCGGCCTGCGTCGCAGCCGCCGACGCGGCCGCAGTGGCCGACGTGGGCGACAGCGCGGGGCCGTCCGTGCGGTCGAAGCCGGCGGCGATGACGGTGACGCGCACCTCGTCGCCCATCTCGTCGTCGACGACCGTACCGAAGATGATCAGCGCGTCCTGGTGGGCCACGCCGTGGATGATCTCCGCAGCGGCGTTCATCTCGAACAAGCCCATGCTCGACGGACCGGTGATGTTGAGCAGCACGCCACGGGCGCCGTCGATCGCCGACTCGAGCAACGGGCTGGAGATGGCGGCCTTGGCGGCCGAGACCGCACGCTCGTCGCCACTTGCCTGACCGATGCCCATGAGCGCCGTCCCGGCGTCGGCCAACACCGCCTTGACGTCGGCGAAGTCGGTGTTGATGAGGCCGGGGGTGGTGATGAGGCCGGTGATGCCGGACACGCCCTGGAGGAGCACCTCGTCGGCCATCTTGAAGGCGTTGAGGACGCTGGTCTTGTCGTTGGCGACACTGAGCAGACGATCGTTCGGGATGACGATCAGCGTGTCGACCTTCTCCTTCAAGCGCTGGACGCCGTTGTCGGCTTGGACCGCACGACGGCGCCCCTCGAACGAGAACGGGCGGGTCACCACACCGATCGTGAGCGCACCCGATTCGCGGGCGACCTCGGCGATGACCGGCGCTGCACCGGTCCCCGTGCCACCGCCTTCACCGGCGGTGATGAACACCATGTCGGCGCCGCGCACCATCTCCTCGATCTCGTCGCGGTGCGACTCGGCGGCCTCGCGCCCGACCTCGGGATCGCTCCCGGCGCCGAGGCCACGTGTGAGATCGCGGCCGATGTCGAGCTTGACATCGGCGTCGCTCATCAGCAGCGCCTGCGCATCGGTGTTGACCGCGATGAACTCGACGCCCTTCAGTCCGGCGTCGATCATGCGGTTGACGGCGTTGACGCCACCTCCGCCGACGCCGACGACCTTGATCACGGCGAGATAGTTCTGCGGGCTGCCGACCATCAGCAGGGCCTCCAACTCAGTGGGTGTCTCGAAAGATGTTCGAGAAGGGATTCGATCATGTGGCGCTTGGTTCGATCTCGTGTCGATCGATTGCAGGCATGATGCCAGGTTCGGGCACCTGACGCGGGGACGCTAGCGCGCGGATCGTCGGCATCATGTCATCACCGTGTCATCGCCGGCTGATGAACGGTGCGGGACGCCCGATCCGAGCGATCGACAGCGAGCTCGGAGCGACCGGCTCATCGCTGGGTCGTCTCCGAGGTCGAGACGTCAATCTGCGTGGCGCCGGCGCCGTCTGCGTCGTCGAGCACCCGCTCGAGGCGAACCAGCTTCTCGACCTGTTCGTTGTCGCCGGTGGCCTGCCCCAGGCGAACAGCGATGTCCGGTCCGGCACCGTCCGCCGAGCGCAGCACGAGACCCATGTCGCTTCCGTCCGAGTTGGTCGAGATCGACACCAGCCGGCCGCGCACCTCCGGCGTCAGCTTCGTGACGAGCGCAGCGGCCGCCGCGTGGCCGACCTCGGTGAACTGGCCCGGCTGGAGGTCGACGGGGTCGGGTCCTGTCAGCAGCACGAGGGCGGCAGCCTGGCCGTCGATCACGTCGAGGACTCGTCCCTCGCGATCGAGGATCCGGAACCTGCCGTCGGTACCGGCGGTCGTCGCGACCGGCTCGCGCTCGCGGAGCTCGATCGTGGCCTCGTCGGGGAAGTCGGTCGTCACTCGTGCCACCTCGACCCACGGCAGCGCCTCCAGGCGCGCTTCGAGATCGGCGGTGTCCACCAGCAGCACCGGCGTGCCTTCGAGGTCCGCGACCACTTCGTCCACACCGTCGGCGTCGGCGTATCGCAGTCCGATCACGGTGACCTCGCCGACCGAGAACCAGCCCGACCCGAGAACCGCCAGCGCACCGATCACGACCGCCAGCACCGCGGTGATCGCACCGATCCAGTAGAGCCGGCGCCGATTCGCCGCACGTCGGACCCCGATCCGGCGCTGCCGCATACGAGCATCGACCGTCGGCGCACCTGCGGCGCTGGGTTGCATCGCATCGGACCTGCCGTCGTCGTCGATGAACACCGTGCCGCTGTCGTCGTCGCTCCCCAGTGCGTCGTCGAGGTAGGCGATGTCGGGGACGTCATCGCCGCCGATCGCGATCGTCGTACGGGTGGCGACCGCTGCGGAGCGGTCCGCCACCGTCGGGTTCGTACCGGTCCCGGTCTCGGCCTCGGCGGCGTCGTCATCGTCGGCACCGTCCTCGAGGTCGTCGGCTCGACGGTCGCCGCGCACGTCGTCGAACTCGTCGTCGGCGAACGCCTGGGAGAGTTCGGCGAGCAGCGACACCGAGCCCGGTTCGTCCGGTCCGCCCTCCACGGAGTCGTTCGCCGGCGTGGCCCTGACGATGCGGACGTCGGAGGTCTCGTAGGGGTCGCTGACAACCGGTGCCACCGCCTCACGCTTTCGTTCGCGCCGCCGCGCTCGCCATCCCATCAGTCCTCACCAGGGCTCCCCGAAACCGATGAGCCGGATCTCGCTCCTGAGCGCGTAGCCGGTGCGATCGAGCACCACCTCGCGCACGTGGCGCATCAACCGGACGACGTCGTCGGCCGATCCGGCATCGTCGGATTGGATGAAGTTCGCGTGGATCTCGGACACGTACGCGCTGCCGATCCGATGGCCGCGGAGTCCACAGTCGTCGACGAGTTGGCCGGCGCTGACCTCGCCCGGCACCGGATTGACGAAGACGGACCCTGCGTTCTGGCCGCCGGGCTGATGCGCTCGCCGCCATGCGACGATCTCCTTCACCATCGCCTCGGACGCGTCGACGTCGCCCGGGCGGAGGCGGAGGCGCGCCGACACGACCGCATCGGTGGAGGTGAGTCCGCTCCCACGAAATCGCAGATGCAGATCGTCGGTGCCGAGTCGGTGCACCGTGCCATCGGTGCCGAGGTCGGCGACGTCGGCGTCGAGCAGGGACGCGGCCATGTCCGAGCCGTGGCCGCCTGCGTTCATCCTGACCGCACCGCCGATCGAGCCCGGAACCCCGACGGCCCACTCGAAACCGGCGAGCCCCGCCGCCGCCGTCCGGCGGGCGAGCACCGGCAACCGCACCGCCGCGCCGGCGGTGACCACCGAGGTGTGCTCGTCGATGTCGATCCGGTCGACGAAGTCGCCGAGTTGTACGGCGATGCCGTCGAAGCCGCCGTTGGCGACCAACAGGTTGGACCCGCGTCCGACGACGAGCATCGGCAAAGCGGACGCCGCTCGGGCCCGGGCGACGGCGCCGAGTTGATCGGCCTTGTCGACCCGCACGAACACTGCGGCCGATCCACCGACCCGGTACGTCGTCATCGGACCCAGCGGCACGTCGCGCTGGGCCAGCGCTCCGAGTTCGGCGACCGCTGCCTCGACGGCCGTGCTCATCGCGACGTCACGCTCGACCGCGGGCATCGAGCACCTCCGTCGGCAGCGTGGCGATGTCGCCGCATCCCATCGAGATCACGACGTCGCCCGCCCGCGCCTCGCGCGCGACGAACTCGATCAGCTCGCGTCGATGCGGCAACCAGACGATCCGCTTGCCCGGCGACGCTTCGGCCACGGCGTTCAGGACCAACTTGCCGGTGACCCCAGGGATCGGCACGGTCCCCGACGCGAAGATCTCCGTCAGCACGACGACGTCCGCGTCGTCGAACGCCCCGGCGTAGTCCTGCCACATCTCGGCGATCCGGTGGTACCGGTTCGGTTGGAACACGGCGATCACGCGATCCCAGTCGTCGCCGCTGTGTCGAGCACCCGCGAGCACCGCTCGAATCTCTGTCGGAAGGTGCGCGTAGTCGTCGACGAACGTGGCGCCGCCGTCCTCGCCGCGCACGTCGAATCGTCGGGCGACCCCACCGAAACGGGCCAACGCCTCGGCAGCGGCCTCGAACCGCACCCCGATCGAGAGCGCCATCGCGATCGCTGCGGTCGCGTTCAGGACGTTGTGGACGCCCCGCATCGGCAGCTCGATCATCCCGAGGTGATCGCCGCCGGAGACGACCCCGAATCGGAACGACCCGTCGACCGGGGTGACGTCGACGGCTCGAACGTCCAGGTCGTCTGCGTCGATCCCGTACGAGACGGTGTTCGGGCGCGCCGCAGCGGTGAGCATCGCGGCGATCACGGGGTCGTCGCCGCACACCACCTTCGGGCCGGGTATTTGGTCGAGGTAACGCTCGAACGACGCCACGACCGCCTCGAAGGTCCCGAAGTGGTCGAGGTGGTCGGCCTCGACGTTGGTGAGCACCGTGCCGAACAGCGGCAGTTCGAGGTGCGTGCCGTCGCTCTCGTCGGCCTCGACCACGAGCCAATCGCTCCCGGTCCACTGGGCACCGGTACCGACGTCGGACACGTCGCCACCGACGATGAAGCCGGGGCGCAGGCGGGCCTCGGCGAGGATGAGCATCAGCATCGACGTCGTGGTCGTCTTGCCGTGGGTCCCGGCGACGGCGATCGACGACGCCCGGGCGCAGATCGAGGCGAGCATGCCGGCCCGGCTGAGGACCGGTACCCCGATCGTTCGGGCCTCGTCGAGCTCGATGTTGCGGTCGGGGATGATCGACGAGGCGGTGACCGCATCGATGCCGTGGACCAGCGCCCGATCGTGACCGATCGTGACCGACACGTCGGCCGCCCGGACCCGCTCGAGAACCGGCTGCTCGCGGAGGTCGCTCCCGCTCACCTGATGACCCATCTCGGCGAGCGCGATCGCGATCGCACTCA
>JBCBDK010000272.1:0-5906 GCA_038529675.1 Actinomycetota bacterium | reverse complement strand
CGGTCGGACCCGGCGACCGTGTTGCGAACGTGGCGGGTCTTCACTTCGACCAGTCGACCTTCGAGCTCTATGCGGCACCGGCTGCGGGCGCAACGGCGGTCGTGGTGCCCGACGTCGCACTGCGGTTCCCGGCGAGCGTCGTCAAGCTGCTCGACGAGCAGCGGACGACCATCTGGTACACGGTGCCGCATGTGTTGCGGCAACTCGTCGAGCGGGGCGGTCTGGCCGACCGCGACTGGACCACGGTGCGGCTCGTGAAGTACGGCGGCGAGTCGTGCCCGCCGGCACTGCTGGCCGATCTGATGCGCGCCCTGCCCGCGGCCACGTTCTCGAACGTCTACGGTCCCGCCGAGGTGAACCAGTGCACGGCGTACGACCTGACCGTGCCGCCGATCGTTGACGAACCGGTCCCGATCGGTCACGCATGGTCGACGGCCGAGATCCTCCTCGTCGACCCCGACGAGCCGGCGATCGAGATCGAGCGTGGGGTCGGGGCGCTCCTCGTCGCCACGCCGACGATGATGCGCGGCTACTGGAGTCGACCCGATCTGGACGCCGAGCGGATCATCCGACGTCGTGGCGATGACCGACGGTGGTACGTCACGGGCGACCTGGTGGAGCGGGGCGAGGACGGACTGCTCCGCTTCGTCGGTCGGGTCGACAACCAGGTCAAGGTCCGCGGTCAGCGAGTCGAGCTCGAAGCGGTCGATGCGGCGATCGTCGCCGCTGACGGGGTCAGGGCCGGGGTGGCCGTCGTCGATCGACGCGATCCGGCCGGCGACGCCGTGGTGGCGATGGTCGAGCTCGAGTCCGGCGTCGGACACGGCGGCGACGTCGAACGCCGGCTGTCGGGTGAGATCGGGGCGTCCTTGCCTGCCGCGTCGGCGCCGACACGAGTGGTCATCGTGGATGAGCTGCCGCTCACGTCGTCGGGGAAGCTCGACCGCGGTGCAGCCGCTTCGCGCCTCCACGGGGCATGATGGACGGGCGCAACAGGCGCAGCGAGCAGTCATGAGCATCGATTCCCCCACCCCTACCCCTGCCGTCGTGGACGCCGCCTTCGCGGACGAGCTGCTCGGATTCATCGTCGACGAGGTGTCGGCGATCGACGATCCGCTCGAGACCTCGTCCGACCTCCTCCTCACCGGGGCGGTCGACTCGATGGGTGTCGTGCTCGTCGTGCAGTGGATCGAGGATCGGCTCTCGATCACGATCGATCCCGCCGATGTGGTGATCGAGCACTTCATCTCGGTCGACGCGATGGTCGACTATCTCCGAGGCCGACTCGGCTGACGTGGCCGAGCCGACCGCTTCACAGCGGACCGAGCTGCGCCGGCTCACGTCTGTCCAGCGGCGCATCTGGGCCAGCCAGCGCCTGCACCCCGATGTTCCGCTCGCCAACATGGGCGATCCGGTCCGGCTCAGGGGGTCGATCGACCCCGAGCGTCTGATCGCCGCGTTCGACACCGTCGTTCGTCGGAGCGATGTGCTGCGTTCGGTCGTCGTCGACGAGGCGTCGGTCGTCGTGCTGGATCGACCGCCGGCCCCGACCCGGGTCCTCGAGGTCGCCGCAGCCGACCGGGACGACTGGATGGCGGCACGGGTCGCGACGCCGATCGATGCGACCGCCTGCGTGTACGACTCGGCCTTGCTGCGTCACGCCGAGGACGACTGGACCTGGTGGTTGTGCATCCATCACGTCGCGGTCGACGCCTCGGCAGCCGAACTCGTGCTTCGCGCCACGGCGGCGGCCTACGACCACGACGGTGATCCATCCGACGCCGACCTGAGCGGGGTGATCGAGCCGACCTTCTTCGATCACGTCGACCCGGGCGACGCAGCGGCGGTGCCCGCGCGCGGTGCGACCCCCGAGCCGATCACGCTCGGGGTGGCACCTGGACCGGCATCGACCCGGTCCGAGCGTCGGCGAATCGACCTCGACACGGCGACGGACGAGTCGCTGCGGACGGCGCTCGCCGGGCCGCTGCGGTCGATCTCGCGCGATCTCGGGTTGCTCGCGATCGCCGCGGTCGTCGTCGCCGGCATCGTGCATCGACTCGACGGCCGCCGACAGATCGTCGTCGGTGTGCCGCTTCATCACCGGATGCGGAAGTCGGATCGGCGCCTGCTCGGGCCGCTCATGGAGTTCGCACCCCTGGCGGTCGACATCGACCCCGACGAGCCCCGCGGCGAGTGCTTCACACGCACCGTCGGCGCCATCGTGCAACTGCTCCGAACCCGGCGATCGAGCGGCGGTGGCGCGCAGTCGTTCGACACCATCGTCAATGTCATCGGTGCCGGTGCTCCCACATTCGGTGGCGTCGTTGCCGAGCGATCGTGGGTGCGATCTGACCACGACGACCCGACCCAGCGACTCGGCGTGCAGGTCCGGGTCGACCCGGACGACACGACGTCCTGGCTGCTCGACATCGACCCCGGGTTGGCACCCGACTCGGTCCGCGAACGTCTTGCGGGCTGGTTCCGATCCGAGCTCGTCGCGCTGTGCGATGCACCGCAGCGTCCGCTCCGTGACTCGTCGCTGCTGCTGGCCGACGACGAGGCCACGTCCGCCGAGCTCGCTGCGCTCGCGCCGTCGCCGAGTCCGCTCGAGCTCGATGAGCTGGTGCACGAGACGGTGCGGAACAGCCTCCGCACACGGCCCGACGAGTGGGTGATCGAGCACGGCGACCGCGTCCTGACCGCCTGGGAGTTCGACGAGGCTGCAGAACGGATTGCGGCGTGGCTCGTGGCGGGCGGGCTGAGCGTCGGCGACCGCGTCGGGCTCGAGTTCGATCGTGGGCTCGATGTCGTCGTCGCGGTGCAGGCGGTCCTGCGCGCCGGCGGTGCCTTCGTGGTGCTCGACCCCGAGGACCCTCTGTCGCGTCGTCGTCGAATCGCCGACGAGGCCGGAGTCAGCATCGTCCTGGACCGGCTGCCCGCCGCCGACGAACTCGCAGCGGTCGATGCAGTCGCGCTGCCCACCGTCGGACTCGACGACCTGGCCTACGTGCTGTTCACGTCCGGATCGACCGGGGAGCCGAAGGGAGTTCCGGTGTCGCACCGCGGGTTGGCGGACTACCTGCGTTTCGCGGCCGACGCCTACGTCGATCCGGCCTCGCCGCCCGTCCTTGCGCTCCATTCGAAGCTTCGCTTCGACCTCACGATCACCAGCCTCTTCCTCGCACTGGCGACCGATGGTCGGACGATCGTCGTCGACGGCGACGCAGCGGAGGCTCTGCGTACCGTCGCCGCCGACGAGCGGGTGACGTTCCTCAAGGCGACCCCGTCGCAACTCGACCTGTACCGGCGCTTCGTGGTCGGACGATCGTGCGTCGACACGCTCGTGGTTGGCGGCGAAGCGTTCCGGACCTCGACGGCGGATGACGTGAGTGCTGTCTGTGCACCCGCCGTCCGGGTCTTCAACGAGTACGGGCCGACCGAGGCGGTCGTGGGCTGCATGGTCCACGAATACGACCCGTCGATCGATCGCGGAACCGACGTGCCCATCGGGCGAGCGTGCGACGGCGCGCAGCTCGTCGTGCTCGATCGCGTCGGCCAGCTCGCACCCGTCGGCGTCTGGGGCGAGCTGTACGTGCGCCGGCCCGGGCAACCGTCGGCGTACCTCGGCGACCCGTCCCGGTCGGCCGGATGGTTCGTGTCGCTCGACTCGGTCGACGGCCTCGAACGGGTGGTGCCCGGGGGTCACGTCGGATCGTGGTATCGCACCGGCGACCGGGCTCGGATCGTCCGGACCGGTGTGCTCGTGTACGGAGGTCGGTCGGACGACCAGCTCAAGGTGAACGGGATCCGCTTGGAGCCCGGCGAGGTCGAAGCCGCCATGACCGAGCACCCAGCGGTGTCGGTCGCTGTCGTCCGCGCCGACGCGAGCGGCCGCCAGCTCGTTGCCTGGTGGCAGCCGACGAGCGACGCAGCATCAGCCGACCCAGGCGAGCTGCGGGCGTTCCTCGCCGACCGCCTGCCTCGCCACGCGATCCCCACCACCTACGTGCGCGTCGAGGCGATGCCGCTCGCGGCGAGCGCCAAGGTCGACGTCGACGGGCTGCCGGCGCCGAGCGTCGCCGATCGAGCAGTGGGGGCCGGTGTCCCGCTCGCAACGCCGACCGAACGCGCCGTCGCACGCGTGTGGGCGGACGTGCTCGACCTCGCACGCGCTGTCGAGCACGTGGAGATCGGGGCGACCGACGACCTGCGTGATCTCGGGGCCTCCTCACTCACGCTGCTCGAGGCCGTGGCAGCGCTCGAGGACGAGTTCGGGATTCGACTGCCGATCGCCGAGGCGGTGACGTGTCGCACCGTGCGGTCGCTGGCGGCCCTCGTCGATGCTGTCGGCGTCGATGGCGGCCACGCCCGCTACGGCCGAGCCGAGCTCGACGAGCCGGAACCCGATGCAGCGCTGCCGCTTTCCCCGGCGGAGGAAGCACTGCTCTTCGAGTACCGGTCTGATCCGCTCGATGTCCGCTATCACGGCGGGCGCATCGTGGTGCTCGACGACGTGGTGGAGCCGGACCGGATCGAGCGCGCACTCGCCGACGTGGTCGCCCACCACCAGCCGCTCCACGTCGCATACGACCGGAACCGAACCGCACTCGACGTGGCCGATGCGCTCGAGGTCGAACGGTGCGACCCGATGTCGATCGGCGCGTTCCGCGACCGGGTGGCGGAGGTCCGCCGACGGCCGTTCGATCTCGATCGCGGACCGCTCGTGCGCGCACTCATCGCTCCGCTCGCCGACGGTGGGACGGCGGTCTTCGTCGGCAAGCACCACATCAACGGCGACGCCGGGACGTTCGACGTGCTCTGGCGTCACGTGGGCCGCCGGCTCGCCGGCGATGACCTGCCGGAGCTCCGGCCCTCGTACGCAGCGCACCTCCGAGCCCAACGGCTGCGCCACGCCGACGCCGACGACGCAGGCCGTCGCCACTGGAGGGGCCTGCTCGCCGCCAGAGGCGAGTCGAGCACTGTCGGTCTGGCCGCGCCCGACTCGCCGGAACCCGACGGGTATCTGACGGTCGACGCCTCACCGACCCCCGAACGGATCGCCGCAACGGGTGCGTCGGCGTTCGTGACCGCGGCGACGGCGCTCGCCACCACGCTGTCTGCGTATGGCACCAGCGACCGGGCCGACTTCAGCGTCGCCGTGTCGACGCGCGATCTCTCGGCAGCGAGCGAGGTCGTCGGCAACTACCTCAACACGGTTCCGATGTGGCTCGACGTCAACGGCGGAGCGACGCTCGGGTCGTTGCGCGACGACGTGGCCGACCAGACCGCGGCCGCGCTCGCGCACCGAACCGTTCCGTTCGCGACCATCGTTCGCGACAGCCGCGAGGCGGGGCTCGACGGGCCGGTTGCGTCGGTCCTGCTCGTGGCCGACCGTGCGGCCCCGCTCGAGCTCGCCGGCGTGCGGGCGCAGCAGGAGGCGGTCCTGTCCGGCGACGCGGTCACCGACCTCACGTTCTTCGTTCGCGAACGTGGTGCCGGCTCACCGGTCGAGCTGAGCCTCGAGTATCGCGGTTCGGTCGTCGCCGCCGACGATGCGCGCCGCCTCCTCGCGACCTTTCGAGCGGCGTTCGAGCGGCTCGTCGATGAGCCGGACACGCCGGCGGGTGCGATCGGCGCAGCGGAGTCCGCGCCCGATCTGGTCGGAGACCGACTCGCGGATCACGACCTGGTGCTCGCCCGCTGGCTCCGTCACGCCGCCAGCGAGCCGGGCACGCCGGCGGTGGTCGACGGCGAGGTGAACTCCCTCACTCATGGCGAACTCCTGGCCCGAGCGCGGCAGATCGCCGACGAGGTCGTCTCGGCGGTGGGTTCGGGGTCGACCTGCGAGCGCCTGGTCGTGATCCGCGAGTCGGTCTCCGACCAGATCGGGCGCGGACTCCGCTGCG
>JBCBDK010000271.1:0-5919 GCA_038529675.1 Actinomycetota bacterium | reverse complement strand
CGGGTAGCGGATGGCGACCGGGCCGGCGTCGGCCAGCGAGGTCGCGTCGTGCAGCATCTGGGCGAGTTCCTGCGCCGAGGAGGGCGCCAGCACCCGCATGCCGGGGACCTTGGACAGCATCGCCATGTCGTACACGCCATGGTGGCTGGACCCGTCGGGGCCGGTGACGCCGGCCCGATCGAGGCAGAACACGACCGGGAGCCGGTGCATCGCGACGTCGTAGACGACCTGGTCCCATGCCCGGTTGAGGAACGTGGAGTAGATGGCGACGACGGGGCGGAGGCCGCCCATCGCCATGCCGGCCGCGGACGTGACCGCATGCTGTTCGGCGATGCCGACATCGAAGAAGCGATCGGGGAATCGGGCTTCGAACGGCAGGAGACCGGTCGGGCCGGGCATCGCAGCGGTGATTGCGACGAGCCGCGGATCGAGCTCGGCCTCCTTGATCAGCTGATCGGCGAACGCCTGGGTGTAGCCGGTGGACACCGCCTTCGGCGGGCCGACCGCCGGGTCGAACACCGGGGCGTCGTGGAGGTTCTTCTCGTCGTCGTCCTCGGCAGGGGAGTAGCCGCGGCCCTTCTGCGTGAGCACGTGGACCACGATCGGGCCCTCGGTGGACAGCGCGATCGCGTTGTGGAACGCGTGCTCCATCTCCTCGATGTTGTGGCCGTCGAACGGGCCGATGTAGCGGGCGCCGAGCGCCTCGAAGAACGACGGCGGCTGCAGGAACTCACGAACGCCGGCCTTGAACGCCTCCATCGCTGCCTCGGCCTGGTTGCCGACGACCGGCAGATCGGACAGGAAGGACTCGAGCCGGCGTTGGCGGCGCACGTACACCGGGTTCTGGCGGATGTCGGTGAGTGCGTGTGACAGCCGGTCGGTCACGCGGTCGGTGAAGCTCGGATGCCACTCGGGCTCGTCGCGGCCCTGGCTGTTCGCCGACAGATTCGAGATCGTCGGCGCGTACGAGCGGCCGTTGTCGTTGAGGACCACGATGACCCGTCGCTTGTGGTGGCCGAGGTTGTTGAGCGCCTCGTACGCCATGCCGCCGGTCATCGCGCCGTCGCCGATCACGGCCACGATGTGCCGTCGGTCGCTCGTACCGAGTTCGCACGCAGCGGCCAGCCCGTCGGCGTACGACAGGATCGTCGAGGCGTGGCTGTTCTCGACGAGGTCGTGCTCGGATTCCTCGCGGCTCGGGTAGCCCGACAGCCCGCCCGCCTGGCGGAGCGTCTCGAAGGCCGACTGGCGGCCGGTGACGATCTTGTGGACGTACGCCTGGTGGCCGGTGTCCCACATGACCGCGTCGTGGGGCGACTCGAAGACCCGATGCAGTGCCATCGTCAGTTCGACGGCGCCGAGGTTGGACCCGAGGTGGCCGCCGACTTCGGACACCGCCGCCACGATGAAGTCACGGATCTCACCGGCGAGGTCGCCGAGCTCGGCGTACGACAGCGCACGAAGGTCCTGGGGTGACGTCACCCGGTCGAGCGGCATTGGCACGACGCTAGCTGCGTGGTGAGATGTCCGCTCAGCAGAGCTCGTGCGTCGTGCGTTCCGTCGCACGTTGCGGTCGGTTCCCGCCGGTCGGCTCACACCGTCGCGTGGCGGTACACCGACACGTGCGTGTCGGAGCCGTCGTCGAACGGCGAGCGGTTCATGTCCGACCATCGGTGCTCGAGGGTGAGCCCGGCGTCGGCGGCCATCGCATCGAGTTCGGCGGTGTCGCACCACCGGATCACCCACGGACGGAGGCGGACGCCGCCCGCTTCGGTGAGCTCGACGAATTGGCCCTCGGTGCGCTGCTCGTCCGGGCGATGGTCGCTGACGGTCAGCACGACTCGATCCGCGGTCATCGAGCGGACGGTCACGTCGGCCCCCGCCGGCGCCTCCGGGTCGGGAACGATCGCCTCGACGACGAAGCGACCGTTCGGGCCGAGCCGCCGTGTCGCTGCCGCGAAGCACGACCGCTGTGTGTCCGCGTCCAGCAGGTTGAACAGCGTGTTGTAGGCAACGAGCACCACGGCGAACTCTTCGTCGGGGAGGTCGTCGACCATGTCGCCCTCGATCACTCGAACATCGATCGCGCCGTCGCCGTCCGGGCCGGGTGCGGTGGCTCGCTGCTCGGCGAGCCGTGTCCGAAGTACGTCGAGCATCGCAGCGCTCGCGTCCACACCCACCACCGGATGCCCGGCGACGGCGATCGGCAGGGCGAGTCGGCCGGTGCCGGCGCCGAGTTCGAGAACACGCCCACCTGGTCCGGCGAGGTCGTGGACGAGTGCCACCGTGGCGTCGACGTCGGTCACGTCGCCGTACCAGTCGTCGTAGACGTCGGCGAATCCATCGCCGTACGAGGTGGAGTCGTAGCCGCGCACGTCGAGAATCTACGGGGCGTGCGCCGGATGCCCGGCGGCGCAACCGGTCGTGGCCGGCACGGAACCGCACACGCGTGCGGTCGCCATCGGTGTCGGTGGCCCATGATGTGGGGGTGAGCGACAGCGGAACGTGGGAGCGACTGGACGCCCCCGCGGCGACTCCGGCCTCGATCCTCGCCCGACGTGGGCAGGCGACGACGCCGCCGACCGCCGGCGGCGGGCGCGGCGGCATGGGTCGGACACGACGGCTCGCTCGCAGCGACCGCCCGTTGCTGTCGGCGCTCGACGGTGGCGGCGATTCGTTCCAGCGCCACCTCCGCGACCTGCTCGTCGGCACGGCGGCGCTGCTCGGTCCGCTCGTCGCGGTGAACCTGTGGGTGACGGTCGTCGCGTTCGACCGCTTCGACCCCGACGACGCGCTGTTCCCGTCACTCGGTACCGGGACCGACTCGGGGATCGAGGACGTCGCGACGTTCATCGGTGCGACGTTCATGAGCCTCGCGACCGCGATCGTCGGCTTCTACGTGGCGACGGTCGTCCTCGCCGATCGCCTTGGTCGCCCCGTGCCCGGGCTCGGCGTCGGGCTCCGCCGCACGTTGCGCCACCTGCCGATCGTCACCGTCGCCTGGGTGTTCGGCCACTGGTGGCAGCCCGTGCTCGTCCTGTTCGCCGTCTCGGCCGAGGAGGACGACGTCGCCGGCGTCGTCATGCTGCTCGGCCTGCTGGCGTGGGTGTCGAGCGCTGCGACCCTGTTCACGATCCCGGCGATGGTGGCCGAACGCCTGGGGCCCATCGCCGCCCTCCGCCGCGCCTGGCGGCTGTTCCGGCGAGCGAGCGGGACGACGCTCATGCTCGTGCTGCTGAGCGTCCTGTTGGGCGGGCTCTACCTGGTCGGCGTCGCAACGCTCGCGCCGCTGCTCGAGGCGAACGGTTTCGTCGACTTCGGCGGCGCCGCATGGATCGTTCAGGGCGTACTGGTGCAACTCGGCGTCCTGCTCGTCGTCCCACTCGTCGCGTGCTGCACCACCCAGTGTTACGTCGAGGTCCGCCTCGACCGCGAGTCGCTCGACGTGCTCGTCGCCGCCGACGACGCGTTCGGCGCCGCTGAACACGACCCGGTCGAGCGAGGTGCACCTGCGTGATCGCCCTGCGCTTCGGCGCCCCGATGATCTGGCGCGCCGGCCGTCACGTCGTCGACGACGTCGCCGTTCGCATCGGGCTGGTCGTGGCGGGGTCGGATCCGCTCGGCCCGAACGACCTCGACCCCGATGACGTGCGAGACCTCGCCTGTGACGCGACGTCGTCCGATCGCATCTGCCGCCCGCCTCGACAACCCGAGCCGACGCCTCGCGACGTCGGCGACGGTGGCAGCTCAGGATTCGGTGCGTTCGCGTCGTTCCTCGTGATCCTGCTCGTCGTCGCGCTCGTGCTCGCGCTCGGCTGGTTGCTGTGGCAGTTCCTCGACGGGCGCACGATGCGTTCCACGGCCGAGACGGACGACGAGGAGCTGGACGAGGAGGAGGATCTCGACGAGTCGCTCGGGCCGCGTATCGTCGATGGAGAGCGGCCACCCGACCGGTGGCGTCGTGCCGCGGCCGCGCACCGGGCGGCCGGCGAGTATCGGGAGTCCGTCCGATGCGAGTACCGAGCGCTGGTCGGTGATCTGGCGCGCGCTGGCTACGTCGACGAGATCCCCGGCCGGACGTCGGGCGAGGAGCGGGGCCAGGTGCGCGCCATCGCCCCGGATGGTTCGACCGTGCCCGCCGCGTTCGACGAGGCCGCGGAGTGCTTCGACGTCGCCTGGTTCGACGATGGCACGGTCACCGCCGGCGACGACGAACGCTTCGTGTCCGTGTCGACGGTCGTCCTCGACCAGGTCGTGGCCCGTGTCGGATCGAGGCGAGCACGATGAACCGGCGGCAGGCGGCGACGGTCGACACGAGGGGTGCCGGCGTGAAGACCGTCGCCGCGGCGGCGTTCGTGCTCGTGATGGCCTTGATCGTCCTGCTGCTCGTCAATGCCCGCCCTGCGCCCGATCCCTTCGATCCGAGGTCGGGCCGGCCCGATGGCACGCGAGGCGTGGTCGTGACCTTGGAGAACGTCGGCGCGAGCGTCGCCATCGAGCGATCAGCACCGCCGGTGGGAGCCGACGGGCGCGTCATCGTGTTCGAGGACCGGCTCGACGATGTGCAACGGGCGACGCTGCTCGACTTCGTCGAGTCGGGCGGGGTCGCCGTCGTCGCCGATCCCGAGAGCAGCCTGCACGGAGGATCGGGGCTCGACGGTGGCGCGAGGTCGATCGACGACGGCGCGCTCCCGGAGAACCGTCGACTCGACGCGGAACTCGAGGCGAACCTGCTGCGCGGCGACTGCACGATCGAGGCGCTGGCGGACATCCGTGGCCTGGTCGTACCCGATGGTGTCCTGTTCCCGGTCGGCCCGCTCGAACCACGCTGCTTCACCGGTGGTCGGCCGACCGGTGGCGTGGGCGACGTCACCGATGACGTGGCGGGCGATGTCGCGGCCGACGCAACGACGTCGTTCGTCATCGTCAGGGCCGTCGGCGACGGCCTGATCATCGGGCTCGGCGACAACGAACCGTTCCAGAACCGATGGCTCCGCGGCGCGGACAATGCGGGGCTGATGGCGGCGCTGCTCGTTCCCGAACCGGGTGCCCAGGTGACGGTCCTGCTCGGGACCGGTGCCACCCGGACGATCGACGACCTCGGATCCGGCGACGAGACGCTCCGCGACCTCGTGCCGACGTGGGCGTGGATGACGATGGTGCTCGGGGCGATCGCCTTCGTCGTGTTCGCCGCGTCGAGAGCGACCCGCCTCGGTCGCGTGTTGACCGAGCCGGTCACCACTCCGATCGCAGGCAGTGAACTGGTCTCGGCGGCCGGCAACCTGATGGAGCGGGCGGGGCACGCACCGAAGGCGGCCTGGCTCGTCCAACGCCGGCTGCATCGAGACCTCAGCCTGGCCCTCCGGGTCCCACTCGACGCACCGCTCGAGGACCTCGATCGCGTCGTCGCCGAACGCGCCGGGACCGAACGGGGGGACGTCAGCCGGGTCCTGCGCATGACCGCATCGGGCGACGATCAGCTCGTGCAGATCGCCGGCGCCGTCCGGCGACTCCGCGTCGCCGTGTTCGGTACCGCGCCCGAGGGCGATGCCCCGACACCGCTGAGCAGCGACACCGACACCGGCCCCGATCTCGACCGAGCGGCGCCCGCGCCCGGTTCCGATTCGCCGACTCCGACCGCATCATCCGTCACGACGTAGGAAGCAGTTCGTCTCCCATGACCGATCAGACCCCCAACCCACCCGAGCAGCCGATCCCGAGCGGACCACAGTCCGGCGCCGCACCCCTGTCGCCCCAGCCGACGGTCCCGTCGCCCGCCTCGCCTCCGTCGCCCCAACCACCTCAGCCGACTCCGTCAGCGCCGTCGGTCGGCGTGCCCGGCGACGCCGCGGTGCCGACCGGGGACTCGTCGGCGCGCCGGGCGGTGCTCGCCGTCCGCGACGAGGTCGGGTCGGTGAT
>JBCBDK010000270.1:0-5923 GCA_038529675.1 Actinomycetota bacterium | reverse complement strand
GAACGACACGGGCCCGACCTGGTCAGGACAGGGCGACGTCGACGTTGATGGTGCCGGCGCGGTCGTGGATGACCTCGACCGGACAGACCGTGCCAGCCGGTGCTCGGACGATCCACTCGGCGACGGTGCGGTCGGCCGTGCCGTCCGAGCTGGTCGAGAACGACCGAACGGCGTTCTGCATGAGGGCTCGACCAGCGAGCTGTCCGAGGTCGAGCCGCTCGCTCCCGGTCGCGAGTGACGCCCCATCAGGCAGTGTGATCCGAGCCACCAGCGGCTGGACGTAGCCGCTCTCCACCGCCCGCTCGGTGACGGCGGTCTTCATCCAGCCGGCGTTCTCGACGACGACCCGGACCCGCCACGTCCCGTCGCCGAGCGACTCGACGAGCGTGTCGCGGTGACGAAGGATCGGCGATGACAACGCGAGGCGAACCGCAAGCCGCGAGTGCGGCCGGATCTCGGCTTCGAGCAGATGCGGTGGCGGATTGCGGAAGACGAGCTCGCTGTGCCAGCCGCCGAGCTCGACCCGACCGAGTTGCGGATGGTCGAACTCATACCAGTCGACGTAGCCGCCGGGTACGTTCTCGTCGACCCAGGCGAGCAGTTGGAGCTCCTCGTCCAGCGGATGCGTGCGGTACCACTCGAGCGGGTGCGAGTCGTCGAGGCCGGCGGCGCGCAACGCATTCCAGAACTCGGTCGTCCATGCGTAGACACCGAGGTGGTCGAAGGCCCAGTCCGTGCCGACGCCGCGGATGACGCTCTTCGGGTGGTAGCGGAAGTCGTGGTAGCCGGAGATCGACGGGTAGCCGGTGAGGTCGGTCGCCATCTGGCCGAGCACGTCGTACGTCCACTGGTCGTCTGCGGCGAGGGCCTCGTCGGCTTGGTCGCTGTAGGCGCGGATGTGGACGCCCGAGAACGTGTGGTAGGCGAAGTAGGCACAGATGTTCTTGCGGTCCGTGATCGCCCGGAGCAGCGCGCCGATCTCGGGCTCGCTGCCCGGATACTCCCCTGCGTCCCACGGCCCGTCCACCTTGCGCTCCCACTTGTAGGGGAACTGGCGGTTCGGATCGATGCCTGCGCGCAGCGGTGCGGTCGGCACCTGGACGCCGTCGTAGTTCTCGATCGTGCCCTCACCGAGCAGGCGGTAGTACGGGCCGTCGCCGTCCTCGTCGGGGTCGCGGGCGACGAGCAGTCGAGGGTCGGCGCCGTACGGCTTCCACGCGCCGTTCGGGTCCTCGACGCGCATCTGGAGGACGCGACCGTCCTTGTCGACGTCGCCGCCGACCAGACCATCGAGCTGCTCGGCACGCGGCCAGGCATGGACGCTGCCTCGCACGAACGACGGCAGCTCTGCGAGCGCCAGCTCGGCACCATCTGGGTTGACGCGCGGGACGAGGTAGAAGGTGCGCGTGTCGAGCGCCCGGGTGATGTCGGCGTCGACACCGAAGCCGGCGGTGAGCTGGTCGACGAGATGCACGATCGCCACCGATGCGGTCACCTCGGAGGCGTGAATGTTGCCGTCGATCCAGATCGCCGGCTTCGCTCCGGCATCGCCGCTCGAATGGTTGCTGACCGTGAGCAGCCAGAGCTCGCGGCCTTCGTAGGAGGTGCCGATGGACGTGAGGTGCACGAGGTCGGGGAACTCGGCGGCGAACTGCTCGAGCCACCCCGTCAATTCCTCGTGGTCCGGGTATCGGTCGTACGCGATGTCGGGCATCGCCGCAGGCTAGGACTCCGCGCGTCGGGAGTCTCGAGCGTCGACGGCGCTACGGTCGTCGACGTGTGGCGCGAGAACGATGGCCGACTCGAGCGGACGTTTCGGTTCGCCGACTTCCGCGGGGCGTTCGCCTTCATGACGCGAGTCGCGTTCGAGGCCGAGGAGCTGAACCACCATCCCGAGTGGTCCAACGTCTACGGCAGGGTCACGATCGTGTTGACGACACATGACGCCGGCAACACGGTGACCGACCTCGACCGAGCGATGGCCGAGCGGATCGACACGATCGCAGTAGCGGCCGGCGCGACGTGACCCCGAAGCATGCGGACGTCGGTGGAGTCCGACGTCACTCGACGTCGACGACGACTCGCGTGTCGTCGAAGGCGACGAGACCGGCGATCGGCGACAGCTGCCGCGTCGGGAAGTCATACGACCATGCGACCTCGTCGACCCGCCGATCGCGCACCTCCACCGACCAGTAACCGGTCGTGTGTCCCTTGTAGGGGCAGAGCGTCCGGAGGTCGATCGCTCGCAGATGTTGCCACTCGACGGTCGAGCGATCGTGATACCACCGCGGTGGCAGACCGGTCTCGAAGACAGCGATCGGCGCCGAGGATCGAGCGAGGGTCACACCGTCGAGGTGGACGTGCACCTGTCGAGTCGAGCGCACCGGATCGACGCGGACGTATGGGTTGCGCGGATGGCCGAAGACTTCTTCGTCCTCTTCGAACCAGGCGTCGAAGGCATCCCACGCGAAGCGGTAGGTGCCGACGAGCGCCGGGTTCGAGGAGGCCACGATGAACGAGCCAGCAGGAACGAGACCGGACGACGCCTCCAGGTAGAGCACCTCACCACCGACCTGATGGGTGTCGTCCGCCCTGCCGGTGTGGACGATCCGCGACGCGTCGACGTCGGAGGCCGGCACATAAAACTGCGGATACCACGGGTGCTCCCAGACGTACAGCGCATCGGTGGAGTCGACGACGGTCCTGCCGTCGACGACAGCTCGGACCCGACGCGGGACCGGCTCGACGTGGCCGACGTCGACCGGACTCTGCGGGTACCAACCGGGTTCGATGCCTTCCGCTGCGGGGCGACTACTCATGCCGATGTCAACGCCGTGCGGCCCCGCGCATTCCGAGTGCCGCGTGCCGGACGCAGCACTCGTTCGGGTCAGATGCCGTAGAGGCCGCTGATGTCCGGCACGCGGGTCATCGAGTTCGGGCTCGGGCAGGGGTACTGGGGCACACCGCCGGGGTCCAGGGGCGCAGTGCAGGCACGGCCGTCGAGGTGGGCGATCCAGCGCGACAGGTAGTCGGCGAGGCCGAACGCACCGCGCGTCTCGAGGTGCACCCCATCCCTCGTCATCCAACCGACCGCGCGCTGGTTGTAGGAGCGCCAGTCGGCGACGACGAGATCCGGGTGACGCGGTGCCGAGTCCCACAGCATCTGGGTGTTCTCGGCGTACACGCCCATCGCGGTCGCACTCGTCTTCGGTTGACGACCCACGCTGAGCGTGAGCCAGACGACCTGTGTGGCGCCCTTCGAGCGGGCGGCCGTCATGATCGTGTCGACGAACGAGCCGAACGGGTCGTGCCAGTCGTTGTACCCCGACATCACGACCACGACATCGACCTCGCCGGGGGTGGTCAGGATCGCTTCCTCGACGGTGTTGGGCGTTCGGAAGTCGCTGTCGCTGAAGCACGACGGCCACACGAGCCGGCGGCAGCCCTGCGCGTCGAGCACAGGCTCGAATCCGACGAAGAGTGCTTGCGACGCCGTGACGTTGCGGACGGCGGCGAGCGTGGAGTCGCCGACCATCAGGACGCGGCGCTCTGGCGGGCTCACCCGGGTCGCAGGCGACAGCGACGTGGTGTTGCCCGCGCGCATGGCCGCGAGCTCGGCGGGTTGTTCTGGGGCCGTGGGTGCCGCGTCGGCGGCGCGGCCGTCGAGCTGAGCGGTGGCAACCGATGCGACGGCGGCGACGGCGAGCACGAACGCGCTGAGTCGAGCGCGAGCCGTCCGTCTCCGAGCCATACCCGAGTATCGACCGACGCAACGGCGACCTTGAGGTCAGCCCGCCAGCTTCAACGGTCGTTCTCGTGAGGATGTGGGGGAGATGCCACCGCACATCCTCACGAGAACGATGCGGTTGGTGGCGTGAGGTCGGACGATCAGGGCGCGGTTCGTGTCGCCGTCAGCCGGCTCCGTCGATCGCCGCTGCGAGCAGCTCGCCGATGCCCTCGGGGAGCAGCGTCTCGGCGGGGGTCTGCTCGGCCAGGGTCAGGTCGGCGAGCACGGTGGCGACCTCGGCGGGATCGAGCTGACCCGTCAGGACGATGTCGCTGATCGCGGCGTGCGCTTCCGTCGTTGCTGCATCGTCGGGAGCGATCCACGATGCGATGCCGTTGACCATCCGATCGTTGAACCCGGTGTCGTACGGACCCGGGTTGACCTTCGTGACGTCGATGCCGAACGGCGCCATCTCGGCGCGCAGGCTGGACGTGAACGCTTCGACGGCGTGCTTGGTCATGCAGTACGGCGATCCGAGCGCACCCGCCATCTTGCCCGCCACGGACGACACGTTGATGATGCGACCCCAGCCTCGAGCTCTCATGCCGGGGATCACCGCCTGCGACAGCTCGACCATCCCGAACACGTTGACGTCGAAGCTGGCTCGCACACGTTCCATGGGCACCGACTCCAGCGGTGCCATCACGCCGAGCCCGGCGTTGTTGATGAGCACGTCGAGCTCGAGATCGGCCACGGCTGCGATGTCGGCGGAGGAGGTGACGTCGAGCTTGCGGGCATCGAGTGCCGGGTGCTCGGCTGCGAGTGAGTCAGCCTGTGCCTGCGTTTCGGTGGTGGCGATCACCCGATGTCCTCGTGCAGCGAGTTCGATCGCTGCGCCTTTGCCGAAGCCGGAGCCGGAGCCGGTGATGAGAACGGTGCGTGTGGTCATCGGCCGAGTGTGTCACCGGCCGGTCCTCCGAACGGCTTCGGGCGGTCCGATGCCGGCCATGATGCCGACCGCGGTTCGGTCGGGATGACGCTCGCTACTGTCACGACGTGACCGCTCCGGACCTCGCGACCGCCACCACCGTCCAACTCCTGATGGCGCTCGAGCGTCGAGAGGTGTCGAGCGTGGAGTTGCTCGACGCGATGTCGGCGAACATCGACCGCCTCAACCCGGCGGTGAACGCCGTCGTCGCGACCGACATGGAGCGCGCTCGCGCCGAGGCGGTGGCGGCGGACGACTCTCGTGCCGCCGGTGAGGAGTGCGGTCCGCTGCACGGGCTGCCGATGACGATCAAGGACTGTTACGAGACGCTCGATCTGGTCACGACGGCAGGTGCGCCGGAACTCGCCGAGCACGTGCCGACTCGCGACGCCGACGTGGTCCGCCTGCTGCGTCGAGCGGGGGCGATCGTGTGGGCCAAGACGAACGTCCCCTACTACGCGGGTGATCACCAGACGTACAACGAGGTGTACGGCGTCACGAACAACCCGTGGGACCTGACACGGACCGCCGGCGGCTCGTCCGGCGGCGCCGCCGTCGCGGTGGCGTGCGGGTTCACCACCGCCGAGGTCGGGAGCGACATCGGTGGATCGATCCGCCAACCCGCGGGCCTGAACGGCGTCTTCGGCGTGAAGACGACGCACGGTCTCGTGTCGGGGCGAGGGCATGTGCCCGGTCCGCCGGGTGCACTCGCCTCGGGTGATCTCGGGGTGTTCGGACCGATGGGGCGGTCCTGCGGCGACCTGCGGATCCTGCTCGAGGTGCTCACCAACTCGACGACCGCCTTCGGCGGTGTTCCCGGTGCCCAGTTGCCCCGCTTCGAGACACAGCCCGACATCGCCGATCTGCGGATCGGTGTGTGGTCCGACGACGAGGTCTCACCGGTCGATGCGAGCGTGAAGCACCTCATCGAGGCGGCCGCGAAGCGCCTCGCCGACGAAGGGGCACGGGTCGATGCCGAGATCCGCCCGTCGATACCGTCCTCCGATCTTCATCGGACCTACATCCGTCTGCTGAACACGGCGATGTCGGGAGGCATCCCCGCCAGGCTCTGGGACCGCATCGTCGAGAAGGCCGGCGGCAGCGAGGAGATGACGGACGACGACGCCGTGATGCTCGCTCGCGATTCGGCGCTCTCGCATCGAACCTGGCTGTCGACCGACGATCAGCGAGCGCATGCCGGCGCGGCC
>JBCBDK010000269.1:0-5941 GCA_038529675.1 Actinomycetota bacterium | reverse complement strand
CGGTCCGAGCCAGGGCGTCGAGGTCGGCGAAGCGGCGGCTCACGCCTTCGAGCACGACGGCGGCGGACATCGTCGGCGAGCGTACCGGGGCGTGTGTCCATGCTCGGCGAGGCGGGCGGCGCCTTCGGTGTGACGCGTTGGCGGGTGACGACGACGCCCGTAACCTTGCGGGGTCCGTTTGGGCGCCCGGCTTCGACTCGGGAGTGCGCAGGCGTGATGCAGAACGACCGTCCGGTCGCTGCGACCTCCGACCACTTCACGGAAGGCAGATGCCATGCCTGACAAGGCTGCAACCATCGACCAACACAAGACGCACGACTCCGACACGGGGTCGCCCGAGGTGCAGATCGCGCTCCTCACCGAGCGCATCACGCACCTCACCGAGCACCTCAAGACGCACAAGAAGGATCACCACAGTCGTCGTGGCCTGCTGATGCTCGTCGGCCGTCGCCGTCGCATGCTCGACTACGTGCGCTCGATCGACGTCGAGCGCTACCGCAAGATCGTCGCCGACCTCGGCCTGCGTCGCTGAGTCGACACACAGTCGACGACTCGAACGCTCGAACGGCCGTCTCCTCCGGGAGGCGGCCGTTCGTCGTTGTCGGGCACCGTGAGATCGGCCGCTGCCGGTCGGGAGCAGATGCGGTGTCCAGATCGTGACGCTATGGTCGCTCAACATGGCGGGAAGTGGGCGGAAGCGTTCGTTGCTGGTCGTGCTCGGTGTGGTGGCGTCGCTGCTGGCGTTCGCGTCGCCGGGTGCGGCACAGCCGACCGGAGGGGCAGTGGCCGGCCTCACGGCGCTGGAGTTGCAGGTCGGCGGGGTGAACGGCGTGCCCGCCGACGCCGAGCTGGTCGCGTTGCACATCGCCGTGGCCGGTTCGAACGGCCCTGGCTTCGCAACGGCATGGCCGTGCGACGGGGACGTGCCCAATGCGTCGTCGGTGAACTACCTGCCGGGTCAGGTCGTGCAGTCGCTGGTGCTCGCGAAGCTGAGCGACGCGGGCACGGTCTGTGTATTCGTCTTGGAGACGACCGACGTGATCGTCGACGTCGCCGGTTACGTGCCCGCCGGTTCGGACCTGCGCGCGCTCGATACACCGACACGCGTCGTCGACACGCGCGATGCGACCCCGTTGCAGGCAGGCGTCGAGTTCCGCGTCCCGGTTCGCGGGCGCGTCGGTGTCGGCAACAACGCGGGCGGCGTCGGCTTCACGATCACCGCGCTCAACGGCGTGGCCCCTGGCTTCTTGAAGGTGTACCCGTGCGATACACCGCTGCCCGACACGTCGAGCCTGAACTGGTTGCCGGGTCAGTTCGTGCCGAACTTCGTGATCGCGAACCTCGGGGTGAACGGCGACGTGTGCGTGTGGTCGTTGAACCAGACCGACATCCTCATCGACCTGATCGCGTGGATGCCGGCCGACGCCGAGGGCTACGAACTGCTCGACAGCCCGACGCGCGTGTTCGACACCCGCGACGGCACCGGCACCGCGGCCCGGCCGTACGGTCAGTTCGAGGAGCGGCGCGTGCCGGTCGACGCTCCTAAGGGTGCGGTCGCGGTGATCGGGAACCTGACCGCGGCGGATCAGTCGGGCCCGGGCCTGGCGACGGTGTTCCCGTGCGGCGAGGACGTGCCGGAGACGGCGTCGCTCAACTGGCTGACGCCGCCGGTCGCCGTCAACTCGTCGCTGGGCAAGCTCGGCGACGGTGATGACATCTGCCTGTTCGGACTCAGCCCGACCCACCTCGTCTACGATGTGACCGGCTTCGTCACCTCGACCGACTTCTACACCCCGGTCAGGCCGTTCCGCCTCCACGACACCCGCGAAGGCTGGCAAGCCGAGTGCCCCTACTTCCCGTTGGCGAACCACGGCGGCTCAGGCTCGATTGAGCTGCTGTCGGTCGAGACGGGCGACACGGTCCGGACGATCCCGACTGGCGGGTTCTTCGACAGCTACGCCCTCACCCGTGACTGCAGCAGCCTGATTGTACCGACCGACGAGTCCGCTGGCGGCGGGCGCTTCGTCGTGCGGTCGTTTCCGACCGACGGAGGGCCGCAGTCCACGTTCACCAGTGCCTTCCCGGTCACGCAGGAGGACCTCGACGTCCTTGACGACGGACGAGTCGCAGTCGTGACGGGCGACTTCATCAACCGGACATCAGCCATCAGAGATCTCGTGTCGGGAGATGTGGTCTACTCGCTGGATGTCGACCCCGATTTCCTCGGCGACACGGATATCGCTCTCTCGAAAGACGGCTCGATGGTGGCGTGGTTCGGTCCGCTGGGCGCCCCGTTCGGCGAGCCGAGGTGGATCGAGATCAGGCGAGTAGCGGACCGCGAACTCCTCCATCGTTTCGACGTTCCCACGCAATCGTTCGGACTTGACTTCAGCCATGATGGCCGCCGGCTACTGGTGCAATGGCGCTCGGAAGCCGAGCAGGGGAGCAGCTCTCTGACGGTGATCACTCGGGATGGGCTCTTCGTCGACGGGGCGTTCGCTGAGCAGTCGTTCACGCTGTACGGGACGTTCCTCGGCTCCGGTGTCGTGATGTTGTGTCGCGATGGGATACTCGCTCGGCTCGACATCCATCAGCAGCTCGTGTTCCTCCGTGACCTCGGTTCGCTCAACGTCGGCGCCCCACTTGCCGAGAGTTGTCGCCGATCGTTCCGCTGAGCGGTCCGGCCCATCGGGGCCTCGCATCCGGTAGCATGTTCGACGGCTGGAAGGTCCGGCCCAAACGGAGTGACAGGTGCTGGTTGCCGGTTGCTGACTCCGAGACGTGGTTTGGTGGAAGCTGTTGATCTCGGTGTTGCCAACTGGGAACCGGCCTCCTCGCTCCTGAGCAGAACGGTGCGGCAGGGTGCCGCGCCCGAAAGGAGCCATTCGTGGCTGACCCCATTTCCGTCTCCGGTCCCGTCTCGGGAACCGAGAAGACACTCTCCTTCGAAACGGGCAAGTTCGCCCCGCAGTCGATGGGTGCCGTCGTGGCCTCCATCGGTGGCACGAAGGTCCTCACCACCGCCAACGCAGCGAAGTCCGTCCGTGACGGTATGGACTTCTTCCCGCTGACGGTGGACGTGGAAGAACGCGCCTACGCGGCGGGCAAGATCCCCGGCTCGTTCTTCCGCCGGGAAGGCCGCCCGACCGAGGAAGCGATCCTCACCTGCCGTCTGACCGACCGGCCGCTTCGCCCGTCGTTCCCCGACGGCTTCCGCAACGAGACCCAGATCGTCACCACCGTGCTCGGCGCCGACCAGGCCAACCCGCACGACGTGCTGTCGATCAACGCCGCCTCCGCTGCGCTGATGATCTCTGGCATCCCGTTCGACGGTCCGCTCGGCGCGATCCGGATGGCGTACAGCACCGACGGCGAGTGGATTCCGCACCCGACGTACGAAGAGGCCGACGCCGGCACCTTCGAACTGGTCGTGGCCGGCCGTGAGCTCGACAACGGCGACGTCGCCGTGATGATGGTCGAAGCCGGTGGCTCGGAGAACGCGTTCTACTACTACGCCGACGGCGCCAAGAAGGTCACCGAAGAGGTGCTCGCCGACGGCCTCGAGGCCTGCAAGGTGTGGATCAAGGAATCCATCGCCCTGCAGCGTCAGCTCGTCGCCTCGGTCATCGCCACCTCCGGCCCGATCGAGCCGATGTCGTGGACCCCGGTCCTCGACTACACCCCCGAGGTGTTCGCGGCGGTCGAGAAGATCGCCACCGAGCCGATGAAGCCGGCCGTCTCGATCGCCGGCAAGGCCGAGCGCAACGCAGCGGTCGACCAGGTCACCGCCGACGCACTCGCCGCCCTTTGTGGCGACGGTGCCGAGTTCGAGGGCCAGGACAAGATGGTCAAGGAGGCCGTCCGGTCGCTGATGAAGAAGGTCATGCGTCAGCGTGTGCTCGACGAGGGTGTCCGCATCGACGGCCGCAGCCCCGCCGATCTGCGTCCGGTCTCGGCCGAGGTCGGTGCACTGCCGACCGCGCACGGCTCGGGCCTCTTCCAGCGTGGCGAGACCCAGGTGATGACGGTGCTCACCATGGCGATGCCGCGGATGAACCAGATGATCGACTCGCTGTCGCCGAACGACACCAAGCGCTACCTGCACCACTACAACATGCCGCCGTGGGCCAACGGTGAGACCGGCCGCGTCGGTTCGCCCAAGCGTCGCGAGATCGGCCACGGTGCCCTCGCTGCTCGTGCGGTGCTGCCGACGATCCCGAACCAGGAGGACTTCGCCTACACGCTGCGCCTCGTCTCCGAGGTCATGTCGTCCAACGGCTCGACCTCGATGGGTTCGGTTTGCGCCTCGTCGCTCGCCCTGATGGACGCCGGTGTGCCGACCCACGGTCACGTCACCGGCATCGCGATGGGCCTCATCAACGAAGGTGACCAGTACATCGCCCTGACCGACATCCTCGGCGCCGAGGACGCGATGGGCGACATGGACTTCAAGGTCGCCGGCACGGAGGACGCCATCACGGCACTCCAGCTCGACACGAAGATCGACGGCATCCCGGCCGACGTCCTGGCGCAGGCGCTGCAGCAGGCGCGCGACGCCCGTATGGAGATCCTCGAGGTCATGAAGGCCGCCATCCCGGCGTCGCGTGACGAGGTCGCCGAGACGGCGCCGAAGATCACGACGATCACGATCCCGCTCGACAAGGTCGGCGAGGTCATCGGGCCCAAGGGCAAGGTCATCAACACGATCCAGCAGGAGACCGGTGCCGACATCGGAGTCGACGACGACGGCGCCCAGGGCATCGTCACCATCGGCGCCGTCGAGGCGTGGCGCATGGAGGAGGCCAAGACGGCGATCCTCAACATCGTCGACCCGCCGAAGGCAGAGCTCGGTGCGGTGTACCAGGGCCGTGTCGTGAACATCACCAAGTTCGGTGCGTTCGTGAACATCCTCCCGGGCCGTGACGGCCTCGTCCACATCTCGAAGATGGGCGGCGGCAAGCGCATCAACGCCGTCGAAGACGTCCTCGAGCTCGGTCAGCCGATCGAGGTCAAGGTCGACGAGATCGACGACAAGGGCAAGGTCAGCCTCAGCCCGACCGCACCGCTCGTCGACGGTGGAAACGGCGGTGGCTCGTCGTCGGGTTCCGACGACGACCGTGGTGGTCGCAGCGATCGTGGCGGGAGCGACCGCAGTGATGACGGTGGCTCGTCGGGCATCGAAGAGGTCAGCTTCGAGGACGCGTTCGACGCCGAACTCGCCGACGAGCTCGGCGATCTCGGCCCGGCAGCCGAGAAGCCCCGAGGCGGCAACGGCGGTGGCAACCGCCGTGGCGGTGGCGGCGGCCGACGTCGTCATCGCTGATCCTCCAGATCACGCAGTCGCACACGGGCGGCGGGCCGGGCAATCGTTCGGCCCGCCGCCCGTGGCGCGTCCGTGGCCGGTGCTCGCCGATCGTGGCGTCGGGGGCCATGCGACGACCCGAGCCGGTCGAGCTGCGAGACTGATCGAATGCGAGTCGGTGTGAACGGAGCGGCCGGTCAGATGGGGCGAGCCGTCTGTGCGGCGGTGTCCGCCGACGAGGAACTCGAGCTCGTCGCCGCCGTGGATCCGGGCGTGGGGGAGCGAGGCGTCACGACCACCGGTGATCCCGACGACGTCGAGGTGCACCACGATCTCCACGCATTCGCCGATGCCGGCTGCGATGTCGTCGTCGACTTCACGAACATCGCCGCCGCCCGCTCCACGATCCCGTGGTTGGCGATGCACGGCATCCACGCCGTTGTCGGTACCACGGGTTTCAGCGACGACGAACTCGATCAGTACCGGTCGATGTTCGAGCCCGACGACGCCCCGAACTGTCTCATCGCGCCGAACTTCGCGATCTCCGCCGTGCTCATGATGCGGTTCGCCGAGATGGCGGCGCCGTGGTTCGACACCGCCGAGGTGATCGAACTCCATCACACGCGCAAGATCGATGCG
>JBCBDK010000268.1:0-5966 GCA_038529675.1 Actinomycetota bacterium | reverse complement strand
GATCATCCCGCTGTTCCAGCTGATGGTGCAGTTCGGTTGGCTCGACAACCTGTCGGCGTTGATCATCCCGTTCGTGTTCACGGCGTACGGCACGTTCTTGATGCGTCAGTTCTTCATCGGCATCCCGAAGGAGATCGAGGAGGCGGCCCGCATCGACAATGCGTCGCGGACCACGATCCTGTGGAAGATCATGGTGCCGCTCGCCCGCCCAGCGATCGCCACCCTCGCCACGTTCGGCTTCCTCTACGCGTGGAACTCGTTCTTCTGGCCGCTCGTCATCATCAACTCGGGCAACCCCGACGGCCGTGTGCTCTCGCTCGCGCTGTCGACCCTCGGCGGGCGCGGCAGCACCGACATCAACCTCGTCTTCGCCGGGGCGATCATCGCGATGACGCCGCCGATCCTCGTGTTCCTGTTCGCCCAGCGCTACTTCGTCGAGAACTCCGCGTCGAGCGGGCTCAAGTAGGGAGATTCCATGGCAGTCGTCACGTTCGACTCGGTCAGCAAGCAGTACAAGGGCGACGGGCCGCTCGCCGTCGATTCGCTCGACCTCGAGATCGCTGATGGTGAGTTCATGGTGTTGGTCGGTCCCTCGGGGTGCGGCAAGTCGACGGCGTTGCGCATGATCGCGGGGCTCGAGGAGGTCAGTGACGGCGAGCTGTCGATCGGCGACCGCGTCGTCAACGACGTGCCGCCCGGCGACCGTGACATCGCGATGGTGTTCCAGAACTACGCGTTGTATCCACACATGACCGTGCGGCAGAACATCGGGTTCGCACTCGAGGTCGCGAAGGTCCCGAAGGGCGAGATGAAGGCCCGCGTCGAGGACGCCGCGGAGATGCTCGGCCTGACCGAGTACCTCGATCGGCTGCCCAAGGCACTCTCGGGTGGTCAGCGCCAGCGCGTCGCGATGGGGCGGGCGATCGTGCGGAGCCCGCAGGTGTTCCTGATGGACGAGCCACTGTCGAATCTCGACGCGAAGCTCCGCGTCCAGATGCGCAGCGACATCATCCAGATCCAGAAACGTCTCGGGACGACGATGGTGTACGTCACCCACGATCAGATCGAGGCGATGACGATGGGGCATCGGGTGGCGGTGATGCGGCTCGGTGTCCTGCAACAGGTCGCGCCGCCGCAGGAGCTGTACCACCGCCCGGCCAACCTGTTCGTCGCGGCGTTCATCGGGAGCCCGTCGATGAACCTCCTGAGCGCCGACGTCGGTGGATCACCCGAGCACCTGACCGTGTCGTTCGCCGACCACACGGTCGCTGTCGACCCGCGAGCGATCGAGCGCCATCCCGGGTTGGTCGACCGAATCGGGTCGAACGTCGTGGTCGGGCTCCGACCCGAGCACTTCGTCATGGACGGCGACGTCGACCTCCCGGCCGATCAGCGCATCCGCCTCGACGTCGAACTCGCCGAGGCGATGGGTGCCGAGGTGCACATCCATGCCACGATCGACGTGCCGCGGGTGGAACTCGACGGCGCACCGGTCGATCCGGAAGCGGCGGACGACCTCGATGCCACCGGCACCAGCGTGATCGCCCGGGTCGACGGTGTCCACCACGTCGAGACCGACTCGACGGTCACCCTCGGCGTGAAGTCGCACCTCGCCCACTTCTTCGACGGGAAGTCCGGTCTGCCGATCGGCTGAGGCGGCCGTCTCAGGCCGAGTCGCGCTCGATCAGGTCGACCGGGAGGACGACCATCTCGCCGGTGGACGACCCGTCGGCGAGCGCGACCACCTGTTGCACCGCCTCAGCGCCGACGCGCTCGCGGTCGATGCGGACGGTCGTGAGCGACGGCGAGATCACCGCACCCATCTGGATGTCGTCGAATCCGACGACGGCGACGTCGTCGGGCACCGTCCTGCCCGCCGCCTGGATCGCCTGGACGGCTCCGATCGCCATGACGTCGTTGAAGCAGAAGAGTCCGTCGACGTCCGGTCGACGTTCGACGAGGTCGGCCGTCGCATCGCGCCCGCCCTGCAACGTGATCTCGGACTCGACCACGACCGGTTCCATGTCTGGCGGCAGCGTCGCGAGAAACGCCTGACGACGCTCCTGCTCGAGGTTCCGCGTCGGGAAGTCCGTGAGCATGGCGAGTTGGCGGCATCCTCGGTCGAGCAGGTGCCGGACCGCAGACACCGCGCCTGCCGCCAGATCCGAGCAGACCGAGACGGCGTTGCGGTGGTGCAACACGGTGTCGACGATCACCATCGGCAGGCCGCGATCGAGGAAGGGGACGAGCGGCGCAGGTCCACCGGCGGCGGGGAAGATGACCACACCGTCGGGTCGGTGCCCTTCGAGTGAGGTGAGTACCTCGTCCTGCACCTCCGGGTCGCTGTCGCTCATGGCGAACAACACGGTCAGGCCCTGGGCCCGCGCTGCCCGCTGCACGCCTTCGGCGAGCTCGGGGAAGAACGGGTCGGACAGCACGGGGGCGACGAAGGCGATCGTGCCGCTCCGACCGGAGATCAACCCCCGTGCGTGCACGTTCGGCCGATAGTTCAGCTCCTCGACGACCTCGAGCACCCGCTGACGGGTGGCCTCGCTGAAGCCGCCCTCGTCGCGCACCACGCGGGAGACCGTGCGCGGCGACACCCCGACCCTCGCCGCCACGTCGTGCAGGGTGCTGGGCCGACCGGTCAGCGGGTCGTCGATCGACGGTTCGGTCCGCTGCATCCGCCGATCATGACAGTCTCGTCGCGGTTACGTCAACGTTGACGTGGCTTACCGTCGCGCGCTACGGTGCTCCGTGTCGGAGGAAATCCGATCGGGAAGCAACCGATCGGGTGAGGGGACCGAAGGGGGAGCAGATGACCGGGGGACCTGACAGGAGACGGCGGTGACCGTCATCGAGGCGGACACCGCCTCGACGCCGACGCCCGACGACGCACCGCGAGCGACCGTTGCGCCGGAATCGATCTCACCGGTGCTTCGCGGCATCGGGTTCGCCACCACCGCCGTCGGCGCGGTGATGGTCGTCGGCTCCCTGATCCGGCTGTTCGGTTCCGCGAACCCGCGCACCCAGGTGACGAGCGTGCTGTTGGTCGTCGTCGGGGCGTATGCGGTGATCGCCGGGCTCCTCGGCACCACCGGGCGCAACGCGGGGCGGGTCAACTGCCGCAACGTTGCGGTGATCCTCGGTGCCGTGTGGCTGCTCAACTGGTGGTCGGACTCGATCGTCGTCGCCCTCCTCGGCGCCTCGGCGGCCGGCGTGATCGTCACGGCGCTGTCGACCACCGCACCGCTGGACCCGCCGGTCAAGAAGCGGGCCGGCGTCAAGGCCTCGACCGGCGGGATCAGCGAGGGCTGGCGCGTGGCGCTCTGGTTCCTGCTGCCGAGCATGCTCGGCTTCTTCCTCTTCTTCCTGTTGCCGTCGATCCGCTCGATCGGCATCTCGTTCCAAGACTTCTCGACCCTCACCAACGAGGGTGAGTTCATCGGGCTCGAGAACTACCGATCGGTGCTCGAGGACCGACTCTTCTGGAATGCCATCTGGGTGACGATGATCTACGTCGTCATCAACATCGGCAGCCAGACCGTCCTCGCGCTGGCGATCGCGGTGATGATGGACCGTCTCACCAAGTCCGTGTTCGTGCGTGGTGTGCTTCTCGTGCCATGGCTGCTTCCGAACGTCATGGTCGGGTTGCTGTGGCTGTTCATGCTCGACCCCCGCAACGGCATCGTCAACGAGTTCATCGGATGGTTCGGGATCGACCCGATCGGCTTCCTGTCCAACCCCGACTGGGCGATGCCGGCGCTCGCGCTCATCAACACCTGGAAGTTCACCGGGTACACGGCGCTGCTGTTGTTCGCCGGCATGCAGACCGTGCCGAGCAACCTGTACGAAGCGGGCGCGCTCGACGGAGCGTCGGAGTGGACGATGTTCCGGACGATCACGATGCCGCTGCTGCGGCCCGTGCTCGCACTCGTGATGGTCATCAGCCTGATCGGCTCGTTCCAGGTGTTCGACGTCATCGCCGCTGCCGGCGGTGGCCTCGGCGGGAACCCGGGTGACCCGGTCAACTCCACCCGTGTGCTCTACCTCTACATCTTCGACAAGGCGTTCGTCGACGGCTTCGGCCGACGCGCCGGTCAGGGTGCGGCCGCGGCGACGCTCTTGATGCTCGGGCTGCTCGTGATCAGCGTGATCCAGTTGAGACTCACCCGCGCGGGCGAAAGCGACCTGGCATGAGCGACGCGACCGTCACCCCGTCGTCGACCGACCTCAACGCGATCGAGGAGCAGCCGGCTCGCCCCCGGGCGAACACGGACCGCCGAGGCAAGCCCCGCATCGGGCGGGTCGCGGCCTGGGCCGTGCTCATCGTCATCATGTTGGCGAGCCTGTTCCCGGTCTACTGGGCGCTGCGAACCGCCTTCTCGACGAACAACGCCATCATCGAGGACAACACCAACCCGCTGCCGCCCGAGTTCACGTGGTTCAACTTCGAGCGCGTGTTCACCGACCAGGAGACGCTCTCCCAGGAAGCGCGGATCGACTTCCAGCAGCGAGTGGCCGAGGTCGGTGGCAACGACGTCAACTTCAAGATCCGGGAGCCGCTGATCACGTCGCTCACGGTGTCCACCCTGATCACGGTCGGGCAGGTCTTCTTCTGTGCGATGTCGGCGTACGCCTTCGCCCGGCTGAAGTTCAAGGGTCGCGAGGTCGTCTTCACGATCTTCCTGTCGGCCCTGATGATCCCGCCGATCTTCGCCCTCATCCCGAACATCCTGCTCATCCGTGAGAAGGAGATCGACCTGTGGGCGTTCCAGGTATCTCTCGGCTGGCTGCCGTGGGGTGACGAACAGGGTGGGTGGACGAGCACGATCCCGGGACTCGTCGCACCGTTCATCCTGATGACGCCGTTCGCGATCTTCTTCCTCCGCCAGTTCTTCATCGGCATCTCCAAGGAGGTCGAGGAGGCAGCGGTGCTCGACGGCGCAGGGCACGCCCGCCGCTTCTTCCAGATCATCCTGCCGATGGCGGCAGCACCGATCTTCACCCTGGCGCTGATCACCTACGTCAACTCGTGGAACGAGTTCCTCTGGCCCTTCCAGGCGGCGAGGAACCTCCCCACGATCACGGTGGCGCTCAACGACTTCCGCGCCCAGACCCCGGGCACCACGCGCCCTGACTGGACCGGTCTGATGACCGGCACGTTCATCGCGGGCGCTCCCATCCTCATTCTCTTCGCGTTGCTCGGCCGCAAGGTCGTCGACTCGATCCAGTTCTCCGGGATCAAGTGACCGTCACTCGACACCGGACGAGATCTCCGAGGGTCACGCCCCGGGGAGCAACACCAACAACATGTTCCTGAAGGGGGAAACATCGTGAAGAAGCGAACAGCACGGGTCGCCAGCGGCCTGGTTGCGCTGTCGTTGGTTGCCGCAGCGTGTGGTTCCGATGACGATTCGGCGGACGCACCCGCCGACGAGCCGTCCGACGAGGCCGACGCACCGGCCGACGAGGGCGACGAACCTGCCGACGAGCCGGCGGACGAACCTGCCGACGAACCCGCCGACGACGGCGACGACGCCATGGAAGAAGGCGACGGCGTCGTGCTGTCGTACTGGCTCTGGGACAACAACCAGCAGCCCTTCTACCAGACCTGCGCCGACGACTTCGCCGCGGCGAACCCGGGCATCAGCGTCGAGATCACCCAGCTCGGCTGGGGCGACTACTGGGACGGCATCACCGCCGGCTTCGCGACGGGCGACGTGCCCGACGTGTTCACCAACCACCTCGCGCGATACCCCGAGTTCGTCGACTCCGACGTGCTCGTGCCGCTGAACGACTTCATCGACGCCAACGGCACACCGACCGACATCTACTGGGAAGGCCTCGCCGAACTGTGGGTGGCGCCGAACGGTGACCGCTACGGCCTGCCGAAGGACTTCGACACGGTCTCGCTCGTCGTGAACGAAGACCTCCTCGAGGGCTCCGGCCTCACGACCGCGGAT
>JBCBDK010000267.1:0-5967 GCA_038529675.1 Actinomycetota bacterium | reverse complement strand
GACCGAGCCCGGATACAGCGTCACGCAACCCACTCGCTTCGGTTCGAGCTCGATCGCCATGTCGGCGCCGAGGCGGTCGAGCCCGGCCTTGCCCGCACCGTACGACGAGGAGAAGTGGTACGACTGCCCGCCCGGCGAGGAGACGTTCACGATCGCTGCGATCGGCAACCCGTCCGCGCCGTCGTGCAACCGCCCCTCGAAGAGCAACGGCGCAGCGTGCCACGAGGCGACGTAGTGCGCCCGGAGCCCGATCCCGACCTGGTCGTCCCAGATCGACACCGGGTGATCCCAGAACCCACCGCCCCAGGCCGGTGGGCTGGGGATCTTGTAGACGTTGTTCACGAGCACATCGAGCCGGCCGTAGTCGGCGCGGACTCGCTCGAACAGCGCAGCGATCTGGTCGTCGTCGCCGTGGTCGGTCGCCACCGCCACGCCGGTCCCGCCGGCGGCCTCGATCATGCGCACGGTCGTCTCGATCGACAGTTCCCCGTCGCCGACGGTACGGCCGGTCACGTAGACGGTGGCGCCGCGCTCGGCGAGCGCCAGCGCGGTCCCCCGCCCGATTCCCCGCGAGGATCCGGTGACGACGGCGATCTTCCCGGCCAGAGATCCTTCGGCTGCCATGGCGGGCGACCGTAGCGAGTCGTGCCGCGTCTGTTCCCACCGGAGGACGGCCCGATCGGTCGGCGGCTGCCGGACCAGCCCGCGCGAGCCGGTCGTCCCTCGGCTGCGAACGCCGACCGAGTCGTAGGGTGAGCGGGATGGATCTGGCCGAGCTCCAGGACGTGATCGAACGCACCTACGGTGACCGTGACCGCGAGCGTGGCGTCCACGCGACGGTCGCCTGGCTGACGGAGGAACTGGGCGAACTCGCACAGGCGGTTCGGAAGGGAACACACGAGCAGCGCGTGCACGAGTTCGGCGATGTCGTGGCATGGGTCGCGACCCTGGCGAACCAGCAGGGCGTCGACCTCAACGAGGCGGTGGCTCGCTACGCCGAGGGATGCCCGAAGTGCTCGACCATCCCGTGTCGCTGCTGACCGTCACGCCCAGGGACGGGAACGCCCGGCGAGGGGGACGGCGAGCCGCCAGCAGTTCGGGCGATCAGCGGCCCGCGGCGACGAGTTCGGCGATCTGGATCGCGTTGAGCGCAGCGCCCTTGCGGAGGTTGTCGTTGCTCAGGAACATCGCGAGGCCCTTGCCGGGAGGGGCGCCCTCGTCGACGCGCAAGCGACCGACGTAGGTCGGATCCTGCCCTGCGGCCTGCAGCGGCGTGGGGATCTCGGACAGCTCGACCCCCGGGGCGTCGGCGAGCAGTTCGGTCGCTCGCTCGACGCTCAGCTCCCGCTCGAACTCGGCGTTGATCGACAGCGAGTGACCCGTGAACACGGGGACGCGAACGCACGTGCCGCTCACCAGCAGGTCGGGGATGTCGAGGATCTTGCGGCTCTCGTTGCGGAGCTTCTGTTCCTCGTCGGTCTCGAAGCGACCGTCGTCGACGATCGACCCGCACATCGGCAGCGCGTTGAACGCGATCGGGCGAGCGAACTTGGACGGCTCCGGGAAGTCGACCGCTGCGCCGTCATGGGTCAGCCGGTCCGCGGTGTCGATCACCTTGCTCGTCTGGCTGAACAACTCCTCGACACCGGACAACCCGGCGCCCGAGGTGGCTTGGTACGTGGCGGCGATCAGCCGGACGAGACCGGCCTCCGAGTGCAGCGGCTGGAGCGCCGGCATCGCCGCCATCGTCGTGCAGTTGGGGTTGGCGATGATGTTCTTCGGCGCCTCGTGGACGAGATGACCGTTCACCTCGGAGACGACCAGCGGGACCTCGGGATCCATGCGGAACGCCGAGGAGTTGTCGATGACGACCGCGCCCGCATCGGCGAACTTCGCTGCGTAGGCCCGCGACGACGTGGCGCCGGCCGAGAACAACGCGATGTCGAGGCCCGACGGATCGGCGAGCTCGGCGTCCTCGACCGTGATCTCGGCGTCGCGCCACGGCAAGGTCGACCCCGCCGAGCGGGCCGAAGCGAAGTACCGCAGCTTCGAGATCGGGAACTGCCGCTCATCGAGCAGACGGCGCATCACACCGCCGACCTGCCCGGTGGCGCCGACCACGCCGACACGAAGGCCATCACTGGAGGAACCGTTGCCAGCCATGCGAGAGAGGCTACTGACGCCACGCCGCGGCGATCATGAACGTTTCGCACGCTCGCTGCCCGGCGGCACGGCACACGAGCGTCGCGGCTGGCATGATGCTCGGGTGAGTCGGCGGAGTCAGTTCGTTCCGTGGCGATCCGCCGGGCGGGTGTCCGAGCGCGAGGCGTCCGGCGACGACGTGGTCCGACGCACTGGCTGGGTGTTCAACAACGAGACCGGTTCGGCGCTGACGCTCGAGCAGTTCGTGGCGACCGGCGACGCCGAGGCGGGTTCGTATCTGACGATCCTCGGGCTGCGTCCCGAGGCACCCGACGCGGCCACGTTCATCGAGATCGGATGCGGCATCGGTCGCATGACCTGCGCCTTCACTCGCGAATTCGGCCACGTGGTCGCATGCGACCTCGACGCCGGCTTCCTCGAGCGGTGCTTCGAAACGGTGGGCCGCTTCGGTCGGACCGAGCGGTTGCGCACGTTGCACGTCGCCGACGGCCGGACACTCGACCTCGCCCCGAACTCCGCCGACGTCGCCTTCTCCTACATCACGCTGCAGCACTGCAACGAGGACGACGCACTCGAGTTGAGTTCGGAGGCCGTTCGCGTGACGAAGCCGGGTGGGACGATCGCGCTCAACTTCCGCAGCCGGCGGCGACTCGATGCCCTGATCCTGCCCGCCGGCGCGATGGCCCGAACGCTGTTCCGCATCCCCGCCGTCGGGCCGCGGTTGGCCCGTGTCCGATGGTTGACGCGGCTCGGCTGGCAGGCGAATCGGCTCCACCCCGACGCGGTCATCGGCCCACTCTCGCCGCTGCTGGCCGACGTGCGCGTGTGGCGCAACCCGCGTTCTCGGATCTCGGGATATCGCACGACGATCGAGGAGTTCGCCGGGATCAACCGGCACCACTACTGGATCGTCGCGACGGTTCGCTGAACCTCGCGACGCGTGCGCCGCAGCCGACGTCGCTCGAGCGCCTGACGGCGTCCGGACCGAATCTGAACGAATCGCTGAAGTCGGCAGGCCGCGCGACCGATGAACGCAGTGCATGGCGCGAGTGACACACGATCAACACGCCGCGACGTCGCTCGTGGCCGCGAGCCTCGCGCGGCTCGGCCCCGACTGGACCGTCCTCGCCTCGCCGCGCTTCGGTCTCGAGCGACCCGCCGCCGTCGCACTCCACGAACGACACGGCGTGTGCGTCGTGGTCGCCACGGGGATCCGGGCCGGTGAGGCCGAACGCAGCGCCGACGGCCACCTCGTCGAACCGGCCGGCCACGAGCGTCGCCTCGACCACCAGCCGCACCTGGACGCCGAGCGGATCGGGCTGCACGTGTACGACGCGTACTACGCCGCGCTCGACGACCCCACCGACCCCGCCGGAACCGTCCGCTGGCTCCTCGTGGCACCGTTCGTCGACGACGCAACCGCCCGTGCGTTGCTCGCGCCCCGCGGTGCGACCGACGCCGACACCGCCGTCGCGGTCTGGGGTCGCGGCTTCGACGATCACGTCGAGTCCGCCCTCATCGGATCGGGAGCGGACGCCACCGTCGGGTCGGCCAACTCGCCGGCGACCCGACCGATCGACCGATCCGGACTCGAACGCGTGCGCCGGGCGGCCATCCTCGGCCCGATCCCCGACATCGCCGCGATGCGCCCCGCCCCGATCCGCGAGGCGAGTGCGTCGATCGTGGCGGCGCCGACCGGCGCCCGGCTCCGTCGAGTCCGCGGGCGCGGCGGCACCGGCAAGACCTGGGCGCTCACGACACGAGCCGCCGAACTCGCCAGCGACGACCGGACCGTCCTCGTGCTGTCGTTCACCACGACGCTCGCGGCGCGCCTGGGTTCGCTGGTCGTCGACCGCTGCACCGAGCGAGGCGCCGATGCCCGACTCGTGACCGTCACGAACTTCCATGCGCTGTGCGAGCACGCCGTGGTCACCGCCGAGGCCGCCGGCCACCGGTCGGTGTGGCCCGAGGGCACCCGCTGGCCGGTCGCGATCGTCGACCGGGCCCGCCAGGTGATCGAGCAGGGGTTCGACCACCGCTACGACGCGATCCTCGTCGACGAGGGTCAGGACTTCTCCTTCGATTGGTGGGAGATGCTCCAGGCGAACTTCCTCGCCGACGGTGGGGAGATGCTCGTCACCAACGACCCGACGCAGAACCTGTACCGCGTCGACCCGTGGTTCGACGACGAACAGATGACTGCGATCGGCTTCACCGATCCGTGGATCGAACTCGAGGGCACCGTGCGGACGCCGCCCGACCTGCTCGACGCATTGACCGTGGTCGGCGACGAGGAGCAGCAGCCGGTCGCCGCCACCGATCTCGAACGGACCGAGCTCGTCGGCCCACCGGTGGCGAGCGTTCGACGCTGGGTCGACATCGACCGAGTCGCCGACCTCGGCCGCGAGATCGGCCGCGAAGTGGTCCGACTCGTCCGCGATCATCCGACGCTCACACCCGGCGACATCGTGTTCCTCTGCGACTACCACCACGACGGACTCGCCGCCGTTCGCGAGATCGAACGCGCCGGAATTCCCGTGCACCATCAGTTCTCACGCGACCCGGCGGGCCGCGGCGTTCGACGCCGGCGGTTCTCGGTCGACGCGGCGGCCGTGAAGGGTGCGACCGTCCACGGCTTCAAGGGGTGGGAGGCCGGCGCCGTCGTCATGGGAATCGGTGCCGATGCGACGTCGACCGCGCTCGCCGCGATCGCGATCGAGCGAGTGAGCACGCCGGCCTCCGGCGGTTCCGCGCTCGTGACGATCGTCAACGGTGACCGCGGCCGCCGATCCGCCTCGGCGGGTCTCGGCTGGGACGACGACACGAACCCGACCATCGAGCCGCCCGCTTCGCTCCGACCCGCCGGCGTGACGACTGCAACACCCGTTGACACGTGCACCGCTGCCTCGGCACCGACACCACCCGTTCCGCCGACACCGGCCGAGCCGCCGACACCCGAACTCGAGTCGGTCGCAACCGCCCCTGCGACCTGGGCGCGGCCGCTGCCGCCACCGACGCTGCCCCGCTGACACCACGCCGCCAGCACCCGTCGGCGATCGGTCCGATGACACCGTTCACCACCTGATCGTGACGAGGGGACCGTCGAGGTCCACTGGTAGCCTCGCGCCGGTTCGAGCGCGACGACCGCGCACCGACTTCGACGAGGATCCATGATCTCGAGCTTCCTGAACATCTTCAAGATCAGCGACCTGCGCAACAAGTTGCTGTTCGTCGTGCTGATGGTCGCGGTGTACCGACTCGGCGTCGCCGTGCAGGTCCCCGGCGTCGACCCGATCGCCATCGAGCAACTCCGGGCCTCGGCCGATCAGCAGGGTGCGCTCGGGTTCCTCAACCTCTTCTCGGGCGGAGCATTCGAATCGTTCTCGATCTTCGCCCTCGGCATCCTGCCGTACATCACCGCCAGCATCATCATGCAGGTGCTCGGTGTGGTCATCCCGAAGCTCGAAGAGCTGCAGCAAGAGGGTGCGATCGGACAGCGCAAGATCACCCAGTACACGCGCTACGTCACGATCGGTCTCGCCACGCTGCAGTCCACCGGGCTCGTGTTCATCTTCGGCACCGGACGGGGCAGTGCGTTCTTCTCCGCCGCCTCCCAGGCACCGACCACACCACTGCTCCCCGACGGCATCTGGCCGCGTGGGTACCTCATCATCCCCGTGCTCGTCACCGGCACCGCCGTCCTGATGTGGATGGGCGAGCTGATCTCCCAGCGCGGCATCGGCAACGGCATGTCGATGCTGATCTTCGCCTCGGTGGTCGCAGCGCTGCCCGGCGGCTTCTGGG
>JBCBDK010000266.1:0-6009 GCA_038529675.1 Actinomycetota bacterium | reverse complement strand
CGTTGAAGGCGTCGCCGGACCCGTCGACGTCGTCGAGTGCGTCGCGGAGGGTCTCGGCCATCGCGATCGGGTCGGGTGCGGTCTGCCCCGAGAGCATCGCGGCGATCTCGGGGCCGCCGAGGCCCGCGCCCAGCTCGGCGACGTCGATCGTGAAGCGATCGGCCGGGAGGATCGACTGGCCCGGAGCCTGCTGTTCCAGGATCGCGCCGAAGCCTCCGACGTCGAGCAGCATCGTCGTACCGTCGATCCAGCCCTCCATGGAGAGGTCGCCGCCGAGTTCGTCGACGGGGTTCACGCCGAGGTCCATCGACTCGAACATCCCCTCCATCATCGGGACGAGGTCCATGACGTAGTACTGCTCACCGTCCGCGTCGGACTCGATGACCAGCAGCGCCCGGTCGAGGTCCGCGTCGAACGCCATCGTCATGTCGATCGGGGCACCCATCGTCATGTTCATGCCCATCGCCATCGACGTCCGGAACGACGTCGCCGCCGACGTCTCGTCGAGTGCCGCCGCCAGGGGGCTGAACCCCTGTGGGACGTCGGGGAGCTGCTCGCTCGTCTCGGTGTCGGACCCACCGCCACATGCGGCGAGCGCCACGAAGGCGGACGTGGACAGGAGCGCGAGGGGGGTACGTGTGCGCATGGGCTCCACGCTACGCACCCGAACCGTCATGGCGTTGTCAGGGTTCGATCAATCCTGCCCCCTGCAGCATCAGCGCCAGGCGGGAACGTTTTCGCCTGGTGGCGATGTTGCAGTCAGCCGCGGTAGCCGCTGGTGATCGGCATGCGGCGGTCCTTGCCGAACGCCTTGCGGCTCACCCGCACGCCGGGTGGGCACTGACGACGCTTGTACTCGGCGATGTCGACCAGACGCGTCACCCGCCGCACCATCGCCTCGTCGTGGCCGAGTTCCACGATCTCGCCGGCGGTGCGGTCGTGCTCCACGTACAGCTCGAGGATCGGATCGAGCACCTCGTACGGGGGCAGGCTGTCGGCGTCGCGCTGGTCGGGGCGCAGCTCGGCGGACGGTGGTTTCGTGATGACGTTCTCCGGGATGATCACGCGCCGCTCGCGGCGGTTCACGTAGCGGCACAGATCGTACACCCGCGTCTTGAGTACGTCCTTGATCGCGGCGTACCCACCGACCGAGTCGCCGTAGATCGTGAAGTATCCGACCGCCACCTCGCTCTTGTTGCCGGTGGTCAGCACCATCCAGCCGAACTCGTTCGAGAGCGCCATCAGGATCTGGCCGCGGATTCGGGACTGGACGTTCTCCCACGTCAGCCCGACCTCGCGTCCCTCGAAGGAGGCACCGAGCATCGCCTCGAACGCCGTGAACGCCGGCTCGATCGCCACGGTCCGATAGTCGATCCCGAGCGCCTCCGCGAGCGCCTCGGCATCGGACTTCGAGTGATCCGACGAATACCGCGACGGCATCGACACGCCGTGCACGTGTTCCGCCCCGAGCGCGTCGGCGGCGATCGCGGCGATGATCGACGAGTCGATGCCACCCGACAGCCCGATCACGACGTCGGAGAACCCGTTCTTCCGGCAGTAGTCCCGGGTACCCAGTACCAGCGCGTCGTACAGCTCGCGGTCGGCGTCGAAGGGCTCGGCCATCGGTGCAGCGAGCGGCTCGTCGTGGGCGACCGGGGCGGCCGACACCTCGATCACGGGCAACAGGTCGCTCGTCGACTTGCCGCGCGGATCGAGCAGCCGCTTGCGATAGACCGGTGGCACGGGCACGTCGACGACGATGAGGCCCTCGGCGAACTGCGGCCCGCGTGCGAGCAGCGAGCCCTCGTGGTCGAACGCGAGTGAGCCGCCGTCGAACACGAGCTCGTCCTGGCCGCCGACCTGATTGACGTACACGACGGCGCAATGGGCGTCGGCGGCGCGGGTGCCGAGCATCCGCTCGCGATTCGCCCCCTTGCCGACCGCATAGGGCGACCCGTTGATGTTGATGTTGACCTCGGCACCGGCAGCGGCTTGGGTGGCGACCGGGCCGTTGGCCGACCAGATGTCCTCGCAGATCGACACGCCCACCTTGACGCCACCGATGACGTACAGCTCGAGCGGATCGTTCTCGTCGCCGGGGGTGAAGTAGCGCTGCTCGTCGAACACGGTGTTGTTCGGCAGGAGACGCTTGCGGTAGGTCCCGAGCACCTCACCACCCGCGCACACAGCGGCCGCGTTGTAGAGATCGCGATCCTGGTCGACGAACCCGATCATCGCCGCGCACCGACGGGTTCGTGCCGCGAACTTGCCGAGCGTCTCCAGGTTGTCCTCGACGAAACCGGGCTTCAACACGAGGTCCTCGGGCGGGTAGCCGGTGGTCGACAGCTCGGGGAACGCAACCACATCGCACCCCGCCGCCTCCGCTGCGTCGTACGCGTCGGTCAGCAACTGGAGGTTGCCCTCGAGGTCGCCGACCGTCGGGTTCAGCTGGGCCATCGCGATCCGCAACACCGTCACGCACCCAGGGTACGAGAACGAGGCGAACACGGGGACGCCGAGACCGTCTCGCTCGGCCGGGCGGACACGTCCACGCGGCGCTGACGAGCCCTGCCGAACGGCCGGAGCGGGCACGGGCGATCGGCCATGCTTGCCCGATGCCCTCGCTCGCGACGACCTCGCTCGGGCGCGACTTCGATCGGTTCTGGCTCGCGGCGGCGTCGTCGAACCTGGGCGACGGCATCCGGCTCGGTGCGCTGCCGCTCCTCGCGATCTCGCTCACCGACGACGCCCGGCTCATCGCGATGATCACCGCCGCGAACCTCGTGCCCTGGCTGCTGCTCGGACCGCTCGGTGGCGCCGTCGTCGATCGCGTCGATCGAAAGCGTCTGATCCTGATCGCCCAGCTCGGACGCGCCGTCGTGGTCGGCGTGCTCGCGCTGCTCGTCGCCCTCGACGCTGCCACCATCTGGCTCGCGATCGTCTGCGCGTTCGTGCTCGGCGCCGGCGAGATCTTGGCCGACACGACCGCGCAGGCCGCCGTGCCCCAACTCGTCGACGCCGACCAGCTCGACCAGGCAAACGGACGCATCGGCGTCGCACTCCTGCTGCTCGATCAGGTCGTGGGTGTCGCGCTCGGCGCCGTGCTGTTCGCTGCAGCGGCCGGGCTGCCGTTCGCGATCGATGCACTGACGTTCCTGATCGCAGCAGCACTGCTGACCACGATCCGCCGACCGCTGCAGGGAGAACGAACGATCGAGCCCCGGTCGTACCGATCGGACATCGCCGACGGTGCCCGATTCCTGGTGCAGCACCGATTTCTTCGCTCGTCGATGGCCGCCATCGCCACGTCGAACTTCGCCGGCAACGTTGCGTTCGGGGTGTTCGTCGTGCTCGTGGTCGACGAACTCGGTGCGTCGGAGGTGGCGTTCGGACTCGTCTTGTCGATCGGCGCCGTCGGGGGTGTGCTCGGCGCGTCGACCGCCCGTCGGCTCGTCGGTCGGTTCGGACGCCGGACGGTCATGTCGGTCGCTCCGTCCCTGCTCGTGGTCAGCTACCTCATCAATGCGGCAGCGACCGAGTTGTGGATGGCGTCGGCGTCGTTCTTCGTCTCGAGCACGGCGATCGGCTGCGCCAACGTGCCCGGCCAATCGGTGCGGCAGGCGGTCACGCCCGAGCGGCTCCTCGGGCGCGTCGTTGCGACGTTCCGCACCGTCGGGTTCGGCGTCGCACCGCTCGGCGCGCTGCTCGGAGGTGTCGTCACCGAGGCGACCGGCGTACGCATCGCCAACCTCGTGGCCGCAGCGCTCGGATTCGTGTCCTGGCTGATGCTGCTCGGCGCCCTTCGCCACTTGGACGCGGCCCTCACCGAGGCCCGATCGACGGCGTGACAGGACAATCCTGGACACTGGCAGCGAGGATGGGGTGAGCATCTGGCACGATGTCGCACGATGTCGGGTACGAAGCGCGCAGCGGTGATCGGCGGACTGCTGACGCTGGCGGCGTGCACCCCGAGCGAGGGGCCGCAATCGATCCCGCTGCCGACGTCGCCGGACACCACCACGACCACGACGAGCACGACCACGACGACCACCACCACGACGACCACCACGACCGTCGCGCCGCCTGCGCTGCAGGCGACGATCCGCCGCACGGGTGACGGCGTCCCCCACATCAGTGGACGAGATCTGGGCGACCTGGCGTTCGGCCAGGGCTACGTCAGCGGCGAGGACCACGGCTGCACACTGATCGACCAGGTCCTCCGCGTGACCGGGACGCGCTCGCAGTTCCTCGGCCCGGGCGCCAACGGTGAGAACGTCGAGAACGACTTCGCGTGGCGGGCCATCGGACTCGCCGAGCGGGCTGCGGCCGACTTCGCCGAGGTGCCGGCACGGATCGTCGAGCAGTTCGACGCCTTCGCGTCGGGGTGGAACCAGGCACTCACCGACGCCGGTGACGACGGCTTCCCGGGGTGGTGTGGTGGCGGCGACTGGGTGCGGCCGGTCGAGCCGCTCGAGGTCTACACCTATGCCCGATCGATCTCGCTCCTGGCGAGCGGCCAGCGGCTCGCCGAGTTCATCGCATCGGCACAGCCGCCGGTCGACGTCGAGGCGTCGGCGATCGCCGAGGACACCGCGGTGATCGAGGGTGCTGATCCGGGCGCACCCGATGAGGAGGCCCGCCGCACGATCGGGGCCGGGTTCGCGAGGGTTCGTCCCGATGACGTGGGAAGCAACGCGTGGGCGATCGGGTCGGAGCAGGCCGAGGGTGGCAACGGCGGCCTGCTCGTCGGCAACCCGCACTTCCCGTGGGAGGGTCCGCTGCGATTCGCCGAAGTACACCTCACGAGCGACGACGGCATCGACATCTACGGGGCGCAGCTGCTCGGCCTGCCCGGGATCGCACTCGGCTTCACCGACACCTTCGCGTGGTCGCACACGGTGTCGGCCGGCAACCGTTTCACCGCGTACACCCTCACGCTCGATCCCGAGTCGCCGACCAGCTACGTCGTCGACGGTGCGTCGAGAACGATGACCGCCACCGACCACTCGGTCGAGATCCTCCGCCCGGACGGGTCGATCGACACCGAGACCCGCACGCTGTACGCGAGCGAGTACGGCCCGATCATCGACTTCCCCGGGCTCGGCTGGACGAACGACCTCGTCCTCACCTATCGCGACGCCAACATCGACAACGACGAGATGATCGAGTTCTACGCCGACGTGCTCGTCGCCGACGACCTCGACGCGTTCATCGAGGCGCATGCGTTGCACCAGGGCGTGCCGTTGTTCAGCACGGTCGCGGTCAGCGACGACGGACAAGCCTGGTACGCCGACACGTCCGCCACCCCCAACCTGTCGGCCGAAGCCGAACAGCAGTACCTTCAGCGCCTGACCGACGGCGACCTGCTGACGACGATCGCACGCGACAACGGCGTCGTGCTGCTCGACGGATCCGACAGCACCTTCGCCTGGGAGGTCGTCCCGGGCGCACGCGACGACGGCCTCGTCCCGTTCGCCGAGCAGCCGATCGCGTCACGGGGCGATCACGTGTTCAACGCCAACGACAGCTACTGGGTCGTCAATGCGAACGCCACGATCAACGGCGACTTCTCGATCCTCCACGGGCCGTCAGGCGTGCCGCAGTCGATGCGGACCCGACAGAACGCGTTCGTCCTCGCGCCGGACAACGTGCTCGGGCTGGCCGGCCCGGACGGGCTGTGGAACGCGGACGAGCTGCGAGTCGCAGCGTTCGACAACTCGTCGCACACCGCCGTCGTACTCCGCGCTCAGGTCGTTGCCGCGTGCACCGCCACCCCGCTCGTCGACGTCGCCGAGCTGTCGGCGCCGGACGGGAGCGTCGCGCTCCCTGCAGAGACGGTCGACCTCACCGCCGCCTGCGGTGTCCTGCGTGGGTGGGACGGCCGATTCGACCTCGACCGAGCGGGGCCGTTGCTCTGGCGCGAGGCGATGAACCGCTTCTCCGACGAGGAGCGAACGACGACCGGGCCGCTCCTGGCGACCGAGTTCGACCCGGCGAACCCGGTCCGAT
>JBCBDK010000265.1:0-6029 GCA_038529675.1 Actinomycetota bacterium | reverse complement strand
CTCAACAAGACCCTCCACTCGGTGTTCGCCGAGGATCACATCTTCCGCATCGACCACTACCTCGGCAAGGAGGCGGTCGAGGACCTGTTGGTGTTCCGCTTCGCCAACACGCTGATCGAGCCCGTGTGGAACCGGAACTACGTCCGCAGCGTGCAGATCACGATGTCGGAGACGATCGGCGTCGAAGGGCGTGGCGCCTTCTACGAGGGCGTCGGCGCCATCCGCGACGTGTTGCAGAATCACCTGCTCCAGGTCGTGGCGCTGCTCGCGATGGAGCCGCCGGCCGGGCCGGACTCCGGTTTCCTGCAGGACGAGAAGGCGAAGGTCATCAACGCGATGCGTCCGATGGACTGCGACGCGCTCGTGCGGGGCCAGTACGTCGGCTATCGCGACGAAGACGGCGTCCCCGACGACTCCGAGGTCGAGACCTTCGCAGCAGCCCGACTCGAGATCGACTCGTGGCGCTGGGCCGGCGTGCCGTGGTACGTGCGCGTCGGCAAGGGCCTCGCCGCTGCGGCGACCGAGGCGGTGGTCGAACTCCGGCGCCCGCCGCGCATGCTCTTCGACGAGGCGGGCGGACCCCCGCCGGGTCGCAACCTGATCCGACTCCGGCTCGGCAAGAACGACGGCGTCACGTTCGCACTGCAGGCAAAGACGCCGGGCCCCGAGATGGACCGCCAGGAGGTCGACGTCGACGTCGACTTCGCCGCCGCCCTCGGCGAGCGCCAGGACGCGTACGAGCGCCTGCTCGGCGATGCGCTCCTCGGCTCGCTCCGACGCTTCGCCCGACAGGACGTGGTCGAGGGCACCTGGCGCGTCGTCCAGCCGGCGCTCGATCGCCCCGGCCCGATCTACCCGTACTTCCGCGAGTCGTGGGGTCCGTCGGAAGCCGAGAACATCCTGGTCAACAACGACGTCTGGTACCCGGTCTCGCAGTAGCCGAGTTCGAACGTGCCGGTCGCGCCGTACTCACCCGCGAACCGTTTCTCGGCGTCGGTCGTATCGGACGGCATGACCGACCTGACCCATCAACCGACGGCGAGCACACTCCCCGACGTCGACGTGGCGCCGTCCACGGCGTCCGATTGGTACGAGGTGGAAGCCATGCTGCACGACTACCTCGAGTGGCTCCGTGCCTCAACCGGGCTGGAACCGACCGTCGAGCAGCCGAGCTTCGGCACCGAGATCGCCGACCCGCGTCGGGCGTACTCCGCCGACGACGTGACCATGCTCGTCGCCCGAACCGGACCACAGCCGATCGGCATGGTCGCCGTGCAGCTCCACGCCGATCGGACCGCCGAACTGAAGCGCTTGTATGTCCGCCCGTTCGCACGCGGCCGGCGTGTCGCCGACCTGCTCGTCGTCGCGGCGATCGAGGACGCGCGACGTCTCGGCGCCTCCGGGATCTGGCTCGAGACGGTGCAGGGGCTCATGGATCCGGCGATCAGCGTGTACCGCCGGCACGGGTTTCGAGCTGGCGACGATCGCTCTGCGCTTCCGCTCGCGAGCGCGATCGTCATGAGTCGCGACGTCGAGGGTTGACGGCGAGCGGTTCAGCTCGACGCGTCGGTGGCGTCCACGATCAGTCCGACACGAGCTCGTCCATCGCCGCCAACGACGACGAGAGGCCGGCGGCGGACTGCTCCATGAAGGTCTCGGGGTCCTCGGGTTCGGGCATGTGGACCTCCATCGTCATGAGCGTCATCCCGTCCCCGGTCGACTCGAACGTGAGGGTTTGGTTCGCCGGCGGTCCGGTCGGATCGGCCTCGCCCATCACGAACCACTCGTCAGCCCCGATCCGCTCGGGTCGGTCGATGTGGGTGTACGCGCCGTGCCAGGCCATCGGGCCGTACTCCGGGATGACCATCACATAGTGGTACCGACCTCCGTCGACCGGGTCCGACTCACAGACCGTCATCTCCGATCCGGGCGGCGCACCGGAGGGGAACCAGACCCGCAGATCGGCCGGGTCGGTGAAGGCTCGGAACACGCGATCGGGCGGTGCGCCGAACACCCGCACGCACTGGTACGACGAGCCGTCGTCGCTCAGATCGATACGGGTCGACCCGCGCCGCGCGTCGAGGGTCGAGAGGTCGGATGGGGTGTGGTGTTGGTTCATCGGTGGTGCTCCGTGTTCAGGGTCGGATCAGGTGACATCGGATCGGCCGGCGTCGATCGGGGTCGGGTCGGTCGGGGTCGGGTCGGTCGAGACGAGCTCGTCCAGGGCGTCGAAGCGGGCCAGCCAAACGTCCTCGAACGAGGCGAACCAGTCATGCGCTGCCTGGAGGCCGCGGCCGTCGAGTCGGTATCGGCGATACCGACCGTCGGCCCGGACCGTGACGAGATCAGCGCCCGCCAGAACCTTCAGGTGCTTGGACACCTGCGGCTGGCGGAGACCGGAGGCATCGACCAACTCGGAGACGGTCGACTCCCGACGCTGGTGCAACAGCGCGAGCAGCCGTCGCCGATTCGGCTCGCCCACGGCGTCAAGAACGGTGTCACTCCTCGGCACACTCGGAGCTTATATATTCCCGTCAGAGAATACAACAGAAGTCCGTCAACCTTTTTGTTGACGGATTGGAACCATGTGCGTACCGTGCCGGCCATGGCGCGACACGAGCAGTACCCGGGGCCGACCGAGGCGCTCGACCGCTACCTCGCCGCGATCGCCGAGTTGCCCGACGTCGAGCGGAAAGGTGCGAAGAACCCGTACACGTCGCGCAACGGACACATGTTCAGCTTCCTCGCCGCCGACGGGACACTCGCCATTCGGTTCTCCGCGGAACGCCAACAGGAGTTCCTCGCCACGAACGACTCGAGTGTGGTCGAGGCCTACGGCCGCACGATGCGTGGGTACGTCCGGGTGCCGGACGACCTCGTCGCCGACGCCGCCTCGACCGCCCGACTGCTCGCCGAGAGCCACGAGTGGATCGGCACACTGCAACCGAAGTCGACCACGAGTCGACGCACCACGGGATCTGCGCGGACATGACAGCGACGCTCGACGCGATGTTCTCCGCACTCTCCTCCGGGCCGCGCCGCGAGATCATCTCCCACCTCACCGCGGGCGCAATCACGACGCCGGAACTCGGCGCGCACTTCGCGTTCAGCAAACAGGCGCTCAACCGCCACCTCGTCGCACTCGAGGACGCCGGGCTGGTCCGTCGAGAACTGATCGGGCGCGTCCACGTCGTCCGCCTCGAACCCGCACCTCTGACCGAGCTGACGGAATGGGCCGACACCGTGCGCACCGCGTGGAACACCAACCTGGACCGCCTCGGCGACGTCCTCGCCGAACTCGAAGAGGAGGAATCATCATGACCGTCGACGACACCGACGAGACCACCGCTCCGGCCGTCACGCTCCACCGCACCTACGCCGCCGATGCGGCCACGGTGTGGCGCGCGTGGACCGACCCGTCGATCCTCGGACGCTGGTACGGCTGTCAACCCGACCAGCTCTGGCGGATCCACGAGTGGCACCCGCGGGTCGGTGGCGCGCTCCACGTCAGCATGGACGTGGGGGCACCCGACACGCCGGGGCCGCCTCGGGGTGACGACGGTCGGTACCACGTACGGGGGGAGTTCCTCGTCGTCGACGAGCCACATCGACTCGAGTACTCGTTCGGCGACGGACAGCGCATCGAGGTGATGCTCGACGCCGCGGACGGCTCGGCATCGACGGAGGTCACCGTGCGCCACCACGGGTTCCCGCCCGACGGGCCGCCACCCACGGAGATGGCTGCGATCCTCGACGCTGGCTGGACGGCGAGCCTGCACCAACTCGCCGGCGCACTCTCGAGCTGAGCCACGTCCGCGCTATCGTTTCACTTCTCGGGATCATGATCCCGAATGTTGAGACTCTACGCAGATGTGGATCCCGATCACCCTCGTCGCCGCGACGTTCCAGATCCTGCGGACGGCGCGCCAGCACCGCCTCCGCGCGGCACCGGTCGGCCTGAGCGTCAACGAGGCCGGCTTCGTCCGCTACGCCTACGGCGTGCCGCTGGCCGTGGCCGCCAGCGTGATCACGTTCGGCGTGGTCGGCCGGGACCTGCCGGGGATCCCGTGGCGGTTCTGGCCGATCATCGCTGGCGCCGGGTTGGCACAGATCGCAGGCACGCTCGCGCTGCTGCGCTCGTTCGACCTGCGCGACTTCGCGATCGGCACCGTCTACGCGAAGACCGAGGTCATCCTCGTCGCGATCGTGTCGGCGGTCGCCCTCGGTGAACCGCTCGCACTCGCCGGCTGGTTCGGTGCGGCGATCTGCATGGTCGGCGTCGCCTGGCTCGCGGCTCCCGACCGACTCCCCGACGCACTCCGGCTGGCGGGTGATCCGGCGGCGCTGATGGGCGTGCTCGCTGCGTTGGGCTTCGCGCTCGCCGCGACCGGGATCCGCGCCGGGTCGACGTCGCTCGACGACGGCTCGACGTGGGATCGGGCACTGCTCACGCTCACCGTGATGCTCGTCATCCAGACGCTGATCAACGGCGTCCAGATCGCGATGAGCCCGACCGATCGCCTCGAGTCGGTGATCGGTGCGTGGCGTGCGGCGATCCCCGTCGGCGTGCTCAGTCTCGGTGGCTCGGCCGGGTGGGCGCTCGCGATGACGTTGACGAGCGCGGCGAAGGTCCGCACCCTCGGCCAGGTCGAACTGCTGCTCGCCTTCGCCGTGTCCGCGCTGTGGCTTCGGGAGCGGCATCGGTTGGCGGAGTATGCGGCGAGCGCACTCGTCCTCGTGGGTGTCCTGGTCGTGGTCGCACTGGGCTGACCGGCTGACCGGCCACCGCAACAGGCCGCACAGTTCTGCCAGACTTCGCGCATGAAGGGTCTCGTCGTTCCCGAGGAAGAAGCGGACTACACCGCCGACCCGGTCGAGCTGTTCTTCGACCTGGCGTACGTGTTCGCGTTCTCCCAACTCGTCAGCGTGCTCGTCCACCACCCGGACTGGGAGCACGTCGGCGAGGCATCGCTCGTGTTCACGATCCTGTGGATGACGTGGTCACAGCTCACCTGGGCGGGCAACGCCGTCCCCGGCAACCTGCGTCCGGCCCGGCTGTTCTTCCTGTTCGCGACGGCGACGAGCGTGCCGATGGCTGCCTCGGTCTCCACGGCGTTCGACGACAGCGGCCTGCTCTTCGCCATCCCGGTCGTCGTGATCGCCACGCTCGGTCTCGGGCTGGCACTCGAAGGCGCTCGCGAGACGATCGGGCGGGCGCAGGGCAAGGAGTTCGCTGCGTCGATCGTCGTGTTCGGCGCCCTGATGATCGTCGGGGGCATCGTCGACGGCGGCGCACGAGTCGGGCTGTGGGTCGCCGCGGTCGTGGTCTACCTCGCCGGCGCGGCTCGAACGACCGAGACCGACTGGATGCTTCGCGCCGGGCACTTCGCGGAACGACACGGTCTCATCATCATCGTGGCGCTCGGCGAGGTGATCGTGGCGGTCGGCAAGCCGCTGGTCGAGTCGCTCGAAGAGGGCGAGGGAGTCTCCGGCGAGGCGGTCGTCGCGCTGTCGGCCGCCGGCGTGTTCGCCTGTGTGCTGTGGTGGGCGTACTTCGATCGGGTGCAGCCCGCACTCGAACACCGAGTGGAGGCGACGACCGGGCCGGCGCGGTCGACCCTCGCTCGCGACGACTACACGTTCTTCCACCTTCCCGTGGTCGCCGGCGTCATCGCAGCGGCCGCCGGGCTCGAGGAGATCACGCTGCACCCCGACGAACCGCTGCCGCTCGCGTTCCGCACGATGCTGTTCGGCGGGCTCGCGCTCTTTCTCGGCGGTGTCGGCATCGCAGCGTTCCGAACGTTCGGAGCGATCGCCCGCGAGCGGCTCCTCGCGATCGCTGCGATGGCACTGCTGCTGTTCGTCGCAACGGACGTGAACGGCGTCTGGCTGATCGTGGGCATCAACCTGATCCTGCTCGTGACGCTGACGGTCGAGCACGTCCGCATCGAACGACCCGGCCCGGGGGTCACCGCCGACGCCGAGCCGGCCACAGCGCGCTGATCGGGCCAGCGCGCCCTGGCCCGGCG
>JBCBDK010000264.1:0-6049 GCA_038529675.1 Actinomycetota bacterium | reverse complement strand
AGCGTGAGATCGACCGGTTCACGGGGTCGAGCGGGCGGCTGTCCGAGGCTGCACAGCGTCAGCAGGTGATCGGTCAGGCGTTCTTCACGGTCGTGCAGACGTTCCTCGGCATCACGCCGATCGTGGTGTACCTCGCGGCCGGCTACGCCCTCGACGGTGGGAGTGACCTGTCGGCCGGCACGATCGTCGCGTTCACGACGCTCCAGAACCGGCTGTTCTTCCCGGTCGCCCGGCTGCTCGAGACGTTCGTCGAGTTGCAGTCCAGTCGGGCGTTGTTCGGTCGTGTGTTCTCCTATCTCGACGTCGATCCCGAGATCGTCGAGTCGCAGGACGCGGTGACGTTGGACCGTGGGGCGGTGCGCGGTGTCACGGTGTTCGACGGCGTGCACTTCCACTACCCGGAGTCGGACGTGGCATCGCTCGGCGACATCAGCTTCACCGCGCAACCGGGGCAGCTCGTCGCATTCGTCGGTCCGTCCGGTGCCGGCAAGTCGACGATCCTGCAGCTCGTCGCGCGGCTCTACGATCCCGACGACGGCTCGGTGGAGATCGACGGCGTCGACCTCCGCGACCTGTCCTTCGAGTCGTTGGCCCAGTTGGTGGGCTTCGTCACCCAGGAGTCGTACCTCTTCGCCGGGACGTTGCACGACAACATCGCGTACGGACGCCCCGATGCCACCGACGACGAGGTGATCGCGGCGGCGACCGCTGCTGCGATCCACGACCGGATCATGGAGTTCGCCGACGGCTACGAGACCGTGGTCGGTGAGAGAGGCTTCCGGCTCTCGGGCGGCGAGCGTCAGCGGATCGCCATCGCGCGTGTGTTGCTCTCCGACCCGAAGGTGCTCGTGCTCGACGAGGCAACCTCCGCGCTCGACACCGCGTCCGAACGGCGGATCCAGGAGGCGCTCGGCGAGCTGATCCACGGTCGGACGACGTTGGCGGTCGCCCATCGCCTGTCGACGATTCAAGCCGCCGACGTCATCCATGTCGTCGACGGCGGCACGATCATCGAGTCCGGCTCACACGACGAGCTGCTCGCCGCGGGCGGCGCTTACGCTGCGCTGTACCACGAGCAGTTCGGTGACGGTGAGGTCGAGACGGAGTGCGCCGACGGCACCGTGCTCGCCGACGGTTCGATCCGCCCTCACGGTGACCCCGCCGAGTGCCGCCGCCACCTCACCCGAAGCTGACCCTGACCAGCGCCCCGCAGCCGCTCGGGCCAAGCGCGGCCTGCGTGGCCGTGGAACGCGAATCGTTTCGTCTATGCGCCCCAGCCGCCGGAGTAGTCGAAGAACTGGCCGGTCTGGAATCGACTCGACCCGTCGAGGAGGCCCGACGTGAACGCAGCGAGTTCGCTCATCGTGCCGAGTCGCTTCGTCGGCGTCTGCGCCTCGATGCGGGCCCGTCGTTCGGGGTCGTCGGAGCCGGTGGCGGCCCGGAAGCCGGGGAAGTCCATGTAGTTGGTGCCGATCGCGTTGACCTGGATGCCGTCGGCGGCGTGTTCGAGCCCGACGGCGCGCACGATGCCGTTGGCGCCCGCTCGCGTCCCGCCGTAGATCGAGGTCATCGGGCCGGGCCGCCCGCCCGTCGCCGAGGTGAACACGACCACCTGGCCCGACCCGGCCGCGACCATCGGCGGCAGCACCGCCTGGAGGCCGTGGAACACCATGTCCAGGTTCGTGCGCTTGGTCCGATCCCACTGGTCGTCGGTCATGTCGAGGAACGGGCCGATGATGATCACGCCGGTCACCAAACACACCGAGTCGATGCGACCGAACCGTTCGAGCGCTCGGTCGACGAGCTGGCGGTTGCCGCCGCGGGTGAGGAGGTTCACGTCCGACACGACCTCGACGGCAGCGCCGAGTTCCTCGAGTGCCGGGAGCTGCGCGTCGAACGACTCCTCGACGCCGACCAGCGATCCGTCGTCCGAGCGGCCCTGGAGCACGAGGTCGTAGCCGCCGGCCGCAAGCCGGCGGGCGAGTTCGGGGCCGACGTAGCCCGTGGCCATGGTGATCAGTGCGACGGGGCGTTCACTCATTCGCCGATCGTCGCGCGCCCCACTCGTTCCGCAGGCATCGTCGGGGTCGACCTCGTCGGGATGCGTGTCGTCGACCGGTCTCGTTCAGGTGGCGTGGAAGTGGTTTCGCAGGGTGCGGTTCCAGCGGTTGGAGGGCAGCTCGGGATCGAGTGCGGCGAGGCCCGTGCAGTACTTGCTGATCTTCACCGGCCGTTCGCCGGTCGCCCAGAGGTGGCGGTCGAGGTCGGTGGCGACGGAACCGGACTTCGATTCGACGATCATGGCCGGCAGTGCCACGGCCGGAGCGGCCTGGCCTGCGGGGCGAGGGCGAACGTCGAAGCACGTCAACCCCGTGTCGAACGTGGCCCTGGTCGCCGTGGAGTCGTGGAGCAACGTGACCCGCCGGTATCGAGTGATCGCGGTCGGCCGCAGGGTTCGGGCGAGGCCCACCTCACCGACGAGTTGGTCGACGAATCGTCGCATGTCGACGTCGAGGCGAGTGGCGACCTCGTCGATGCCCATGCGGTACTTCTGCTGCATCCCGCGACGATCGCGCAGCTTCACCTCGAGGAACACTGCGCCGGTGTCGACGTAGCGACGGATACGCACCTTCGCCCGGTGTCGACGTCGTTGGACAGCGGCACGGTAGAAGGCCAGGTCGTCGGTGTCGAAGTACAGCGACTCGTAGCGGAACGATCGTCGGCCGTCGATCTCGAGCACGCGACGGCTCCCGAGCCGGGCGAGATGATCGAGCAGCGTTGCGCCCGAGTCGGGGGCGAGCACGTACTTGCGGTCCCGTCGTTTCTGCAGCGCTGCCGTCGCGTCGAGGTCGGCGAGCGTGACCGGCGCGTAGGCGGCGATCGATTCGGTCGAGGCGTCGACACGATCGACCCGGTCGATGCGGCTGGTGGCGGCGTTGACGGCCTCGACGTGGTTCACGAGCTGAGCGAAGCGTCCGTTCGGCCTCGGCTGCCGACGGCGTCGTCGGTCGTCGACGCGGATGGCGCCAGGACGTAGCGGACGTCGATCGACGTCGTGTCGTCGACGAGATCGACGCGCTTCACGCGGAGGCGGAGCACCCGGGCGCCGAGCAGTTCCTCGACGTGCTCGCGGAGTTCGCGCTCGTCGGTGAACGCGTGGTCGAGCAGCATTGATTGGTGACGATGCGAGCCGAAGAGCTGCGGATGGTCGCCGATGAACAGCGCGACGAGGATCACGACGATCAGTGCGGGCATCAGCCAGTCGGGTTCGACGGCAACGCCGCCGATCATCCCGATCCCCAGTGCCGCGAAGTAGTACGCGATCTCTTCGTGGTCGAGCTCGTCCGAGCGGAGTCGGATGATCGACAGCACACCGAACAGCCCGAGCCCGAGTCCGGCGGTGATCTCGGCGCGAGCGAGGACCGAGGTCACGGCGAGGACACCGACGTTGATGCCGAGCAGTGCGACGATCATGTCGCGTCGCCGGTATCGCGGGAAGTAGAGGCCGAACGCGAGGATCGCGACGGCGACGGCGTCGAGTGCGAAGCGGAATCCGTCGTTCATCGTCTCAGCTCTCCTGCCCGGTCAGCCCGAGGTCGTCGCGCAGTTGCTCGATGGCGTCGCGCCAGGCGTCGACCGAGACAGCGTCGTCATGGGCGTTCGCTGCCTGGATGACCGCCGGTTCGATCTGTGCGGTCCAGTCGTCGATGCGCTCGTCGATGCGGGCGAACGGGCCACTTCGGAGCTGGGCGTCGAGCTGTGCGAGCTCGGTCTCGAACGAGGCGGTCGCGGCGAGGAGCGGGTCGCATGCGGCCGAGCGCTGGAGCAGTGCCTCGGGGAATGCCAGGAACGGTTTGCAGTCGTTGCGGGTCACGCCGAAGTCGTCGGCCACCCAGGTGACCTCGTTCGGCTGGTCACCGAGGTTCTCGAACGCGCCGTCCAGATCCCATGGAATCAGGTGGAGGCGGTCTGCGTCGGGTTCCTCGTACCAGTAGAAGTTGCTGTTGCCGCAGCCGCCGTCGGCGGAGCAGTACCAGTGGAGCGGGCCATCGTCGTGACGGATCGCCCGGTCGACCGCGTAGTAGGCGAGGTAGCGATCGATGTCGGTCCAGCGCTCGATCGCGGCCGGGGCGGTCGCCGGATCGGCGATGATGTCCTCGGCGAACGACTGGATCATGCTGACGTCAATGTCGTCGTCGTTCTCGTTGGTCCTGAGGGAGGTGAGCAGATCACCGGCATCTCGCACCCTCCCCGACGAGGTGAGCGGCCAGTTGCTCTTGTAGAGGTTGCCGGAGCCGTCGTCGAACCGATCGCGGACGAACCGACCGTCGACATTCTCGGTCAGGGCGAACAGGCCGACGAACTCGTCGTTGACCACCACCTTCGCGTGGACCGATCGGGGAGCGACCACGCCCATCTCGGCGAACAGCCAGTAGCCCAGCCGCTCGCGGAGGTGTGACTGATCGAGGTTCTGGCTGTGGAACTGGAGCCGGCGCACGCCGTAGAACTCACGGTCGTTGCCGTCCCAGTTGATCTTGGCCTTCATCGACAGCTTCGTGCACGTCTTGGCGCCGCCCGGTTCGAGCACGATGGGGCTCTCGGTGCATCCGACGAACGAGCCGATCGAGCCCTTGTAGCGGAGCCCGACGTCGCCGACGGCCAAGCCGTCCACGCGCAACGTTGCGGGTACGTACTGCTCGGCGGTGGGGTCGGCATCGATCTGGGCGAGATCGTCGGGCTCGACGGTGAAGGCGTAGGTCCGGAGTTCCGACTGGTCGAAGAGGTCGGCGGTGTTCTCCGAGAGCAGGCCGGGGTGGAGGCCGTTCCGGTCGCCCCCGAGCGCATCGGCGCTCTGATCGTCGTTCCGTCGTCCGCTCACGTCGATGACGAGGAGTGCCGCGATCGTGGCGATGCCGACGACGACGACGGCTCGCAGGAAGAAAATGCTGGCGCGCTGCACAGACCTGTATCGGCACGAAACACCTCGTACTTCAGGGGGTCGTCAAGAAACTTGCGTGCTCAGGTGGTTCGAGCGCCGTCGCCCGCCAGACGCTGCAGGGTCTGCCAGGCGGACTCGACGTGCGCCCACGTGGTCGAACGCGCCCCGATCGACACGCGGAGCACCGACCGGCCGTCGAGTTCGGTGCGAGTGAGGAGCATCGCGCCCGTGGCGTTTGCCGCGTCGATCAGCGCATCGGTCGAGCGATTCGCCTCGCCAGGCGTCTCCCCACGGTGTGCGATGCAGAGCAGGTTGAGGGGGTGCGGGGCCACGATCTCGAACCGATCGTCAGCCTCGACGAGTTCGGCGAGTCGTCGTGTCCACTCGACGTGGTCGCGGATCATCGACCGAACCGGTTCGACACCGTCGGCGCGGAGCGAGAACCACAACTTCAACGCCCGGAACCGGCGCCCGAGCGGGATCGTCCAGTCCCGGTAGTCGATCGCCGCGCCGTGCTGTGCCGTCTCGGAGGCGAGGTACGGCGGCAGGATCGAGAGCGCGTTGATCAGGGCGGCCCGGTCCGCGACCCAGAACAGGTTGCAGTCGAAGTTGATCCCCATCCACTTGTGCGGGTTCGTCGTGTACGAGTCGGCCCGATCCAGGCCGTCGTTGACCCACCGGTGCGCCGGTTCGAGGGCGGCGATCCCCGACATGGCTGCGTCGACGTGGAGCCAGATGTCGTCGCCACACACGTCGGCGATCGCGGACGTCGGATCGAACGCCATCGACGACGTCGTGCCGTGTGCGGTGACGACGATGCTCGGAACGAGTCCGGCCGCCCGGTCGGCCTCGATCATCGTCGCGAGCGCAGTGGGTCGCATGGCGAAGTCCTCGTCGACGGGCACGTGGCGGAGTCGGTCGCGGCCGATGCCTGCGATCCGGAACCCCTTCTCGATACTCGAGTGCGCATGTGCCGACGAATAGCCGACGAGGCGTGTGGTGTCGCCGTCGTCGTTGACCCGGCCGCCGGTGCTCCGCCCGCGCGCTGCGAGCGTCGCGACCAGCGTCGCCTCGCTCGCGGAGCCCTGGATCACGCCGCCGCCTGTCTCG
>JBCBDK010000263.1:0-6056 GCA_038529675.1 Actinomycetota bacterium | reverse complement strand
TGTTTGGGTAGCCCGTCACGAGGGTCTCGACAGCGACGTGGCGGTGAAGTTCATGTCCGACGAGGTGGCGGGCGACAAGCTGATCCACTTCACCCAGCGCGGCAACGAGACGCAGGTGATGACCTTCCCCGACGAGCCGTTCGCCTCGTACTTCTCCGGGAACACCGTCCAGATCTGCCCGGTCGGTGCGTTGACCGCCGAGCCGTACCGGTTCAAGGCGCGGCCGTGGGACCTCGAACAGCAGGAGTCGACCTGCACGACGTGTTCCGTCGGCTGTCGAACGGTCGTCCAGTCGAGTCGCGACGAGGTGCTCCGCTACCAGGGCGTCGACTCCGACCCGGTCAACCACGGTTGGCTCTGTGACCGCGGCCGCTTCTCGTTCGAGTCGCTGAGTTCCGAGCATCGGCTCACCGAGCCCCAGGTCACGACCGACGCTGGCCTGATCGGCACGAACTGGAGTGCCGGCATGGCCGCCGTCGCCGGCCTCGTTCGCCAGGCCGTCGAGAACGCGGGTCCCGCCTCCATCGGATTGCTCGGTGGCGCCCGCGGTACGAACGAGGACGCGTTCGCCTGGGCGCAGCTCGCCGATGCGATCGGCGTGACCTACCGCGATGCGCAGCTCGGCGACGGGCTGCCCGCCGAGATCCTCGGTCTCCCGCGTGCCACCATCGACCAGGCTGCGTCGGCGTCGACCGTGATCCTGCTCGGGCCCGACATCAAGGAAGAGCTGCCGGTCCTGTACCTGCGGCTCCGCGATGCGAGCGAGCGCGGTTCGACCAAACTCATCGAGCTCTCGGCGAACGACACGGGCGTCACCCGATACGCACATCGTTCGATCCGGCACCAGCCCGGTCTCCAGGCCGCGGCCGCTCGCGAGTTGCTCGACGACGCCGCCCTGCGCGCCCAGCTCGAGTCCGGCGACGTCGTCATCGTCGCCGGCCGGCCGAACCTGGCCGAGTCGGCCGACGCGACGGTGGCGGCGCTCCGCGTCCTCATCGATGCGCTGCCGGAGGCCACCGTGCTCCCGGCGCTGCGCCGCGGCAACGTCGTCGGCGCCCTCTCGGTCGGCCTCGCGCCCACCGACGCCGACCACGACGGCCTCGCCACCTTGAACGCAGCTGCGGACGGCAGGCTCGAGTTGCTGATCCTGCTCGGTGCCGACCCGCTCAACGACTGCCCCGACCACGATCTGGCACGTCGGGCGCTCGCCGGCGCCCGCCACGTCGTGGCGATCGACACGTTCCCGACCGAGTCCGCCAAGTTGGCCGACGTGGTGCTCCCGGCGGCGGGATACGCCGAGAAGGCCGGCACGACGACCAACCTCGAGGGCCGGGTCACCGCCCTGGCCCACAAGGTGACCACCGCCGGCACTTCCCGCCCCGACTGGATGATCGCTGCCGAACTGATCCTGACCCTCGACGACGTGATCACGTCGCCGACCGCGATCGACGACGCCACGACCGTCGACGACGTCACCGCTGCGATCGCCGCCAACGTGGCCGGCTTCGCCGACGTCACCACGTCGGCCGTGACCACCCAGCCTGATGGCGTCCTCGCCGGTGCGGGCGCGTGGGGTTCGCTCGGGTCGGGGATCGAGGCCGCGGGCCGCAACAGCTACGACCACCGCCTCGTCGTCAGCCGGAAGCTGTACGACCGGGCCGTCGGCACCGCGATGTCACGCTCGATCGCCAAACTCGCCAGCCACGCTGCAGCGCACATCCACCCGCTCGACCTCGACGCGCTCGGTGCCGCCGATGGCACCGACGTGAAGCTGATCGGCGAGACCGGCACGGTCATCATGCCGGTCACGGCCGATGCATCGATCACGCGCGGCGTCGTCTGGGTCCCGTTCAACACGGTGCCCGCCTCGGGCGGTGCGCACGTCGAGTCGATCATCGACGCCGCCGCGGTCGTCAACGACGTGAAGATCGAGGTGCTCTGATGCTCGCGATCGATCCGCTGCTCGAGGGCAAGTTGCTCTGGACGCCGCTGCTCATCGTCCTCGGCAAGGTGGTGCTGATCTTCGTCATCGGCCTCGTCGCCACCATGTTCATGGTGTGGTTCGAACGCAAGGTCGTGTCGGGCATGCAGAACCGCATCGGCCCGAACAAGGCCGGCCCGTTCGGCCTGCTGCAAACGCTCGCCGACGGGATCAAGGCGTTCTTCAAGGAGACGTTCCGGCCGGCGAAGTCCGACCCACTCGTCTACAAACTGGCGCCCTACCTGATGTTCGTGCCGGCGTTCCTCATCTGGTCGGTGCTGCCGCTCGGTGGTGACTTCTCCGATGGGAAGGACGGCACGGTCACGCTCTTCGGCCAGGTCACACGGGTACAGCTCGCAGACCCACAGATCGGCATCCTGCTCGTGCTCGCCATGAGCTCGATCGCGGTGTACGGCGTCATGCTCGCCGGCTGGGCATCGGGCTCCAAGTATCCGCTGCTCGGCGCCGTGCGCGGCTCGGCCCAGATGATCTCGTACGAGGCTGCGCTCGGGCTGTCGATCGCCACCGTCTTCCTGGCGTCCGGCTCGCTGTCGACGGCGAGCATCGTCTCCACCCAGAACGACCTGGCCGACTGGAACATCGCGACCACCGGCGTGATCCCGTTCTTCATCTTCATCGTCGCGGTCACCGCCGAGCTGAATCGGCCGCCGTTCGACCTCGTCGAGGCCGAACAGGAGCTCGTGTCCGGCTTCAACACCGAGTACGGCGGCATCGGATTCGCGCTGTTCTTCCTCGCGGAGTTCATGAGCGTCATCACGATGTCGGGGATCATCGTCACCCTCTTCCTCGGCGGCCCACAACCGATCGAGATCGGCGGCTTCAACCTGTTCGAGTGGGCCGGTCCCTTCATGGGGACGCTCTGGTTCGTCGTGAAGCTGTTCGTCTTCCTCTACATGTACGTCTGGTTCCGCGCCACGCTGCCGCGCCTTCGCTACGACCAGCTGATGGACCTCGGCTGGAAGGTCCTGATCCCGGTGTCGCTCGGTTGGTTCCTGCTCCTCGCAGCATTGCGCGAGTTCTCGCCCGACGGTGACTTCGCCGACTCGCTGCGGGTCACCGCCATCTGTGTCGCCGTCGGCGCGGCCTCCGTCGGGCTCTTCTCGCTCGCGCTCCGGGTCAGCCGCCGCAACCGTGAGTCGGCCGACAACGCACTCACCCCGCCGTCGAACACAGGAGCTCCCGTCTGATGGGCTACTTCGAAGGCTTCGCCGTCACGATGAAGCAGCACCGCCTCTTCGGCGGCAAGCGCGTCACGACCGAGTACTCCGGTGGCCGACGAGCGAAGAAGCAGCATGACGACGCCCGCAACGTCGCCGGTGACGAGAAGCTGCCTCGTCCCGAGCGACTCCACGGCCGTCACGTGCTCAATCGTTACGAGGACGGCATGGAGAAGTGCATCGGCTGTGAGCTGTGCGCCGGCGTGTGCCCGGCCAACTGCATCTACGTGCGCGGCGCCGACAACGATCCGCTCGACCCGACCTCGCCGGGCGAACGGTTCGGGTACGTCTACGAGATCAACTACCTCCGGTGCATCCACTGCGACCTCTGCGTCGAGGCGTGCCCGACCGAGGCGATCACCGAGTCGAAGCTGTTCGAGTTCAGCTTCACCAACCGCCAGGACGCCGTCTACACCAAGGCGGAGTTAGTCGTCGACGACGACGGCAGCCCGAAGCGGCTGCCCTGGGAGGACTGGCGCGACGGCGACGAGCAGCTCACGTCGGGGTGGATGCGCGCCACGTCGCCGTCGGGCGACGCCACCTTCGAAGGTGAGGTCGGCTGGTCGAACGAGCTCGGCCATGGCACCCGTGCGCCCGAACCGCCCCAGACCGAGCGCGACGCCTCCAAACGAGTGAAGACGGTCGAACGATGATCGTCGGGAGGGGTGCCGGACGATGAGCGACGCGACGTTTCTCGAGTACGTCGTGTTCTTCGCGGCGTCGATCATGATGCTCGGCGGTGCGGTCGGGGTCATCGGCTTCAAGAACCCGGTCCACTCCGCCCTGGGCCTGGTGCTCACGCTGTTCGGTGTGGCCGTTCACTTCGTCGCGCAGGAAGCGCACTTCCTCGCGGCGGTTCAGGTGATCGTCTACGCCGGCGCGATCGTGGTGCTCTTCCTCTTCGTGATCATGCTGCTCGGCGTCGACAAGGCCGTCGACCTGTCGATCGAGCCGATCAAGGTGCAGCGCCCACTCGCCGCGATCATGATGCTCGGCCTGGTCGGCCTCATCTCGGCGGCGGTCCTGAAGGCGGGTGACGCGGTCCTCGCACGCGGTGACGGCATCGACGTTGCCGGTGCTGCGTCGCCCGACGGCGACTCCAACATCCGACAGCTCGCACAGAACCTCTACAACGACCACGTGCTCGCGTTCGAGCTCACCTCCGTGTTGTTGATCGTCGCCGTGGCCGGGACGGTGCTGCTGACTCGAAAGTGGCCGAAGGATGCGTACGACGCCGCCGAGGCGAAGGAGGAGGTGAGCGCCACGTGATCGCCGCCATCGAACCGTCGTGGTATCTGCTGGTCGCGTCGCTGCTCTTCGCAATCGGCGCGTTCGGGCTCCTCGTCCGCCGCAACCCGCTCGTGATGTTCATGTGCATCGAGCTGATGCTCAACGCAGCGAATCTCTCGTTCGTCGCCTTCGCCACCAAGCTCGACGACATCAACGGCCAGACCGCGGTGTTCTTCGTGATGGTGGTCGCCGCTGCCGAGGTCGTGGTCGGCCTCGGCATCCTCGTGTCCATCCTGCGTCGTCGCCCCGGTGCGACCGCCGACGACCTCGTAGCGCTGAAGGGCTGACCACGCATGGCTGATTTGGTGTGGCTGATCCCTGCCTTCCCGCTGCTCGGCTTCCTGACGATCCTCGTCGGAGGGCGCCGTCTGGGTGAACCGAAGGCCGGGCTGGTGGCGACTGGCGCCGTGGCGGCGAGCTTCGTCGTCGCGGTCGGCATCTTCTTCGACCTGCTCGGGCGGGACGAGGCCGACCGTTCTCAGACCGAGACGATCTTCTCGTGGGTGCCGGTCGGTGATCTGTCGATCGACCTCGCGTTCCTCGTCGATCCGCTGTCGATCGTCATGTGCCTGTTCGTCACCGGGATCGGTGCACTCATCCACCTGTACTCGATCGGGTACATGCACGGGGACCCGAAGTTCTCCAAGTTCTTCCTGTACCTGAACCTCTTCGTGTTGTCGATGACGCTGCTCGTGCTCGGCTCGAACCTGCTCGTCACCTTCCTCGGCTGGGAGGGGGTCGGCACGTGCTCGTACCTGCTGATCTCGTTCTGGCACACGAAGGATGCGAACGCCACGGCCGGCAAGAAAGCCTTCGTCACCAACCGCGTCGGCGATTTCGGCGTGATGATCGCGATGTTCCTCGCGTTCGGCGCCGTCGGGTCGATCGACTATGCCGTGCTCAACGAGTCCGCCCTCGCCGGCACACTCACCGAGGTCACGGCCACCGGCATCGCCGCGATGTTGTTCCTCGGAGCGGTCGGCAAGTCGGCACAGCTCCCGCTCTTCGTCTGGCTGCCCGACGCCATGGCCGGCCCCACCCCGGTGTCAGCACTGATCCACGCGGCCACGATGGTCACCGCAGGTGTGTACCTGATGGTCCGGGTCAACCCGGTCCTCGGCGCTGCCGCCGACTGGGTGCCGTCGATGATCGCCTGGATCGGTGCGATCACGGCGTTGTTCGCCGCCACGATCGCGCTCGCCCAGAACGACATCAAGAAGGTGTTGGCGTACTCGACGGTCAGCCAGCTCGGCTACATGTTCCTCGCCGTCGGCACCGGCGCGTACGTCGCCGCCATCTTCCACATGGTCACGCACGCCTTCTTCAAGGCGCTGCTCTTCCTCGGCTCCGGCTCGGTCATCCACGGGATGCACGAGGAGCAGGACATGCGCAAGATGGGCAAGCTGCTGAAGTTCATGCCCGTCACGGCCGGCACGTTCATCATCGGCTGGCTGGCGATCGCCGGCGTGCCACCGTTCGCCGGCTTCTGGTCGAAGGACGAGATCCTGCTCTTCGCGGCGGCCGAGTCGGGCATGAACTTCAGCAGC
>JBCBDK010000262.1:0-6070 GCA_038529675.1 Actinomycetota bacterium | reverse complement strand
GGGATGCTCGCGGTCGAACGCGAGTGCGCCGGCGTGACCGCAGCGTCCGCACTGATGCGACGTTCGACCTACCTCGACCTCGGCGGGATGGATGAGGCGTTCGGCGCGAACTACAACGACGTCGATCTCAGCCGCCGGGTGCGGGCCGCCGGGTTGCGCATCGTCTACACGCCTCGGGCGAGCTGGTACCACTTCGAGCAGCAGTCGTTCGACCATCCGATCGACGCGGCCGAGAAGCAGTTGCTCGAGGAGCGGTACGGCGACATGTCGCTCTACGACCCGTACGCGCACCCGCTGCTGACACCCGGCCGCATCGACTACCTGGAGTTGCCGCACCACTCCGGCGCGCCGCCGATCTAGTCAGCGCGATCGGTCGCCCGCTTGGCCGTCAGCGGTCGCGGACGCCGATGCGGCCCAGGTTGCGGAAGTCGTCGTCGATCGTGAGATCGCCGAACACGTCGTCGGGGTCGGGGACGCCGTGCCCGAGACTGGCCTGGAACGCACGCCGCACGGCCGGCGCGTCGACGGGTGCTCGCAGCCAGTCCGGACCGAAGCGGGCGAGGTGAGCGTCCACGAAATCGAGGGCTGCTGACTGGACCGAGGCGACGACCGCGGCGACCTCGGCCGGGGGCGCGGTGCCGGCCGTCGTGCGGAGTGAGATCGCGCCACCGGCGTCGTGGTCGGCGCAATAGTGAGCCGCTTGCTCGTCGACCCGCGAACACAGGAGCTCCCAGGTCTTCGCACGGTCGTAGACGAGGTCACCATGGCCGATGCGGGCGTCGACGGTGAAGCACGTGCGCGTGTCGTCCAGGTCGTCGACCGCCGCCGTGGACACGCCGAAGAGGCCGGTGATCGGTCGCTCGATCAGACCTCGCAGGTTGCGAAGGATCGTGCCCGAGTAGCCGAGGTCGACGAGGGCGACGCGGCCCGCCGACGGGGTCGCCGCGTCGAACGCGCTGCGGAGGGCGGCGGCTTCGGTCGTGCCGTATGCGGCGAGCTCGTCGGCGAACGGCTCGAGCGTGCGCAGGACCCGCTCGCGGTCGTCGGGGAGCGTCACCTGCTTCGTCGACAGGTCGGCATCGCCGTCGAGCCGCACGCCCGCTCGAACGCTGAGCAGATCGCTGATCGACCCTGTCCACGGCCCGGCGTCGAGCAGTGCGGGCAGCCCGTGCTCGTGTTCGAGCCCTGCGCCGAGAACCATGCGGCGCGAGACGGGGAAGTAGACGACGGCTGGTGCCGATGGGTCGAGGGCGGCGAGTCGCTCGGCGACAGCATGGACGAGGTGGCCATCTCGGCCACCGAACACCAGCGTGTCGAGGTCGTGACGACCTGCCGTCTCCAGGCACCAGTTGGCGAACGCCGTCATCATCGGCCCGACCACGCCGAAGCCGAACACGACCCGCGGATCATCGGCGCCGAGGACGGCCGAACTCTGACCCCGATCGTTCTCGGGAACGGGGAGACTCTGACCCCGATCGTGCTGGGGTGGGGTGGTGCGGGCAGCGAGTTCGGCGAGTCCGTGGCCGACGAGGAACTCGGTGGCGCGGCGACGGGTCATCGGGCCGGTCGGGCCGATCCGACGGAGCTCGACGCCACCGATCGCCGGGAGCTCGCCGGGTGCCGCGGTCTGGAACCAGTGGTGGCCGCGGTCGCTGGCCTGCTGGAGGTCGGACATCGGGTTGTCGCCGATCTGGAGGAGGTGGTTCGGTGATTCGGCGTGCTGGACGACCTGCCAGAGCGCGCCGGAGTCCTTGCGCGCTCGCCGGTCGTTCGACACGTAGCGTTCGTGGAACACCTCGCCGGCGCCGATGCGTTCGAGCAGTGCGTCGATCGCGTCGGGTGGCTGCGTCGTGTCGGTCATCAGCACCAGTCGCACGTCGGGTCGTTCGGCACGCACACGACCGAGTCGCTCGATCAGCCAACGGCGGGGGAGCGCCAGTCGGTGTTCCAGGTCGAGCTCTGCACGGCGAAGCAGATCGGCGTCTGCGCGTACCACGCCGAGCGCAGCGACCATCTCGGCGACGATCTCGTCGAGGGTGACGTCGCCCTCGGCATTCGGCGCCACGCGGAGGCGGTGCTCGGCCCGGCGCCGGGCTGCCACGATCGAACTCGCATCGCCGACCAGACCGTCGTCTGCGTCGAGCGCGTCGACGAGGAGATCGAACAGGCCATCGGGGTCGGTGGTCGGTCGGAGGAGCAGCGTGTCGAACAGGTCGACCGAGACCACGTCGGCCACTGCGAGCTGTCGCTCCAGCTCTGCGAGCGCCGGCGCGTCGAAGGCACCCATCGCGGTGGCGTTGCGCTCGGACCAGTTCCGCCGCCACTGTGCCGACTCGTGGTCGAGCTCGACCACGTCGAACCCTGCCGCGCGCGCCGAGGCGGGGATGACCCGCTCGATCGCGTGGGCCAGGGTGCGGTCGGTCTGGCCGAGCTCCTCACCGAATTCGGCGAACTGGATCGTCAGGTCGAGCAGCGGGCCGAGCGCATCGGTGCGCGCCCAGAACATCCCGCCGACCGGGTAGTCGAGCCAGCCCGACGCGTCGGCTGGGTCGAGGCCGAGCGCGGCGAACAGCAGCTCGCCGTTGCCCCGATTTCCGAGCCAGTGGTTGGCGAAGCGAGGTAACCCGGGCCATGTCGGCCCGTGGATCACGCCGATCGGTCGATCGACGGCGGCGGCGCCCGAGCCTGGATCGCGGTCGGAGAACTCGCTCGGCGGTGCGTCGGCTGCCGCGAGCGCACCGACGATGGCAGCCACGCCGGCGGGGGAGGGGAGGAGTCCGTCGAGCAGATGCTCGCGCCAGTCCCGCTGCTCGGAACCGGACGCCAGCGACTTCTTCGTGTGCAGGTGCAGGACCACATCGTGCTCGCGCAGGTCGTGGTCGAGGCCGGCGAGGAGCGGCCCGAAGTTGCGGCCTGCGTTCGGCGTGAATCGCACCGTGCGAGGCACCGGGCCCAACACCGCGGAGATGTGCGCGTCGATCTGGCCGATCGCATCGACGTCGGCCGTCGTGACGAGCACGGTCAGCCGACCCGGGATGGAGCGAAGCCGTTCGAGGAGTTCGCCGAGCAGGTCGAGATGGAACACGTGGATCGCCGCCGCGACACGCACCTCGGCGAGGTCGCGCCGCGGGAGGAGTGATGGCCGAGCGAGTGGACCGCGCCGGTCGCCTCCGTTCGCCGCCACGACTCGGCCAGGGCGGACGTCGGTGTCACGGCGAGCGTCCCATGCGGTCAGCGGCTCCGGTGTTGCGTCGACACCGTTGCGGATCTCGAAGTCCTCGCGGTCGAAGTACGGGCTCGGCGCCCCACCGTGGAGGCGGTAGTGCTGCCAAGCAACCGCTGTCCGAGACCCGATGTCGAGGCCGGTCAGGTCGAGGTCGGGGTGCCGGCGCTCGTACCAGTCGGGGTCGAACCAGCGCTCGGCGAGCACGGGTTGCGACAGGTCGACCACGTGTTCGGGTGGCTGCCCCGGCGCTGCGTGGGTGACGAAGTGGGTGAGCGCCGCACCTCGTGCCCCGGGGTTGCACCACACGTAGGCCGGGGTGTCGAAGTCGGGGCCGGGGTTGCGACCCTCCGATTCGCCGTGCAGCAGATAGTGCGTGAGCGGGTCGACGTCGACGAGGTCATCGTGGACCTCGAGGTACCAGGCCGGGTCGAAGTACGACGACGAGGCGATCAGTCTCGCCCGGCGACGCTCGGTGAACCGGCGACCGAGTTCGGAGTCGGCGGCTCGGCGTCCTGCGCCGGCAGCTCGCTGCCTGAGCCGCCCGTCGAGCGCGGACCGATCCCGCCGAAGCACGCGGCCGAGTCGGCCGCCGGCGGCGCTCATCGGCGGATCTCGATCGGGGAGTAGGGGTCGAGCAGCAGATCGGGAAGCGACGCGCCGAGGCGGCGTGAGGCGGCTCGCCGGCGGAGGTTGCGCCCCCAGTGCAGACGGTCGTCGTCGACCTCGATCGTCGCGAGGGGCGACCACACGATCGGCGTGCCGTGTTGCCACAACCGCGTGCACACGAGTGCAACGAACAGGTCGATCCCGAACTCACCGTCGAACTCGGAGCGGGCGACCGCATCGAGCGAGGTGTCCGTTCCGAGCAGTTCGTCGAGTGAGAAGCCGCCGACCGCGTCGAGTGCGGTTCGGTCGAACACGATCGCGTCCGGCTCGGCGCCGGCCACCTCGTGGTCGACCTGGTACACGCCCCACGGCCCCGGATCGTCGAGCGCGAGGCCCGGCATGATCTCCATCACCGCTGGATGATGGATGTGGCCGCCCGACACGAGCCGACCGTCGGCGGTTGCGAGTCGAGGCGCAGCTGCGCCCACGCCGTCGAGCGCCGCCAGTGAGGCAAGCGGATCGATCCAACTCCCGGGCTCGATGTCCACGTGGTGGAACACGACCCGCTCGGCTCGGCCCGATCGCAGCCGATCGTCGAGGTCGCTGAAGGCGATGCCACGGTGCCAGCGCACCAGGTCGTGGCCGCCCGGCGCAGGCGGCCGTTCGACCCGGATCAGGTACGGCTGGTGCGGCGCCGGGATCGCCGTGCCCACCTGACCCGTCCGCTCCAGATGCGCAGCCGCACCGGCGAGCGTCGACTCCTTCACGCCGGCCTTCTCGCCGAGATCCTTCGCGACCGAGCCGTCGATCGCCCGCCACTCGTAGAGGATGTCGGGGATGTGGCCGACCCGGTGGGCCCGTTCGGTCGCGCGGAGGTTGAAGTCGCGGTCGGCCGACGGCTCCATCGCCGGGTCGAGTCGACCGATCTCCTCCACCAGCGAACGCCGCATCGTGACGATGTGGCAGAAGTAGTTCATCGACGTGAAGCGGTGACGGGAGAAGTCCGGCTTGCGGTAGACGAACATGACCTCGCCGTCCTCGTCGACCAGCTGCTCGTCGGTGTAGATCACGTCGTCGTCGGGATGGCCGACGATGTGGGTGGCGATCGCGGCGAGCGCCGAGGGCATCAGCCGGTCGTCGTGATCGCTGAACACGATCCAGTCGTTCGTCGCTGCGTCGAGCCCGTCGTTGGTCGCCGCGGCGATGCCGCCGTTGTCGGGCCGACGGATGACCCGGAACCGTGCGTCGCGCTCGGCGTACGCGTCGGCCAGGTCCGCAGCAGCGGTGGTCGGGGAGCCGTCGTCGACCAGGATGCACTCGAAGTGCGGGTACGTCTGCGCCGCGATCGAGTCGAGCTGTGCCGTCAGGTGCACGATCGGGCTCTCGTACAGCGGGATCACGATCGAGAACGTCGGCTGCCCCGGCGCCGGCGGCGGTGCGCCGAGGAGCCGGTCGACCAGCGGCCCGCGGACCCGCTCGACGACCGCGTCGGGCACGGCGCGGCGGGCGGTGGACAGCACACGCCGAACGCCGGTCTGCGCGGTACGGCGGAGCTGCGCTGGGCCGGCCATCGCCGCCGAGGGTACCGGCGGCTGCCAGGGCCGGAGCGGTGCCGCTCGTAGACTCGCATTCGATGCCGGCCGCCGAGCAGTCGACGCTCTCGATCCCGGTGGGGCCGGTCCGCATCGCCGTGGTCGTCGTCACCTACGACGCACCGCCACAGCTGCTCGAGCAGTGCGTGGAGGCACTCCTCGCGACCACCGACCGCACCACGGTCGAGGTCATCGTCGTCGACACCGGCGGCGCGGCGCATCGTCGGCTCCGCGACTCCGGCGACGCCGTGACCGTGCTCGATCTCGGCGTGAACGCAGGCTTCGCCGCAGCGGTCAACGCGGGGTTCGAGGTCGGCCTCGACGACGGTGCACAGGTGCTGGTCAGCCTGAACGACGACGTGCTCGTGCAGCGCGGCTGGCTGGAGCCACTCGTCGACGCGCTGGCGGCCGGGAGCGCGTCGCACCTCGGTGCGGTGCAGCCGCTGCTCGTGCAGCTCGGATCGGAACCCGCCGAGATCAACTCGGCCGGTGTCGAGATCGATCGGTTCGGCGCCGGCTCCGATCGCCTGCGAGCATGCCCGGTCGGAGACGCCGGACCGGCGAGGCTCGATGCCGTCACGGGCGGTGCGGCCGCGTGGTCGGCAGCGTTCGTCCGCGACGTCGGCCCGGCCGACGAACGGTTCGT
>JBCBDK010000261.1:0-6142 GCA_038529675.1 Actinomycetota bacterium | reverse complement strand
CATCGACAGCTGCGCCTCGTACACGGCGCGCTGGAACTCCTCGGTCCAGATCTCACCGGCGCCGCCGCGGTGGCCGGCCTTCGCCCCGGCGCCGAGCTCGGTGAACACAATCGGCTTGTCGAACGGTGTCGACCAGCGCGTCTCGGGGATCCGAGACCGGTCGCCGTAATACCAGCCGAGATACTCGTTCACGGCGATCACGTCGACCACCTCGCCGAGTGGATCGTCGACGTACTGCTCGACGTCGTCCGTCGGCAGGGTGAGCAGTGCCGCCGACACGAGCCTCGTCGGGTCGAGCGTTCGAGCTCGCTCGGCGAGGGCGGTGAGGAACGAGGTGCGCTCCGGCGAGGGCAGCGTCTCGTTGGCGACGGACCAGAACACCACCGACGCCCGACTGCGGTCTCGGACGATGAGCTCGTCGAGCTGCTCCAACGCGTTCTGAAGCACATAGGGCTCATCGAACGCGATGCCCCAGTAGACCGGCAGCTCGCACCACGCGAGGATCCCCCGCCGGTCGGCCTCACGAACCATGTGTTCGTCGTGCTGGTAGTGCGCAAGCCTGACGAAATCGGCGCCGAGATCGTCGACGCGGTCGAAGATCGCTCGGGCATCGTCGAGGCCGTGCGATCGGCGTCCGTCCGACATGGCCTCGGCGTGGGTGGCGATGCCGCGGAGGAACACCGGATGGTCGTTGACGAGCAGTTGCTCACCCTCGGTTCGCACCGTGCGGAAGCCGACGGTGTCAACGAGTTCGTCGTCGCCGCAGGTCCAGGTGACGTCGTGGAGCAGCGGCCGTCCGGGCCCCCACCGCTGGGGTGAGATCGCGAGCTCGAACCGCTCACCCGACTGGAGCATGGTGTCGACCCCGCAACTCGGGATCCGAAGTCGAACGTTCGTCGACTCGCCCTCGACGTCGGTGCCTCCGACCACTTGGCCGTCGGATGCCATCGTGATCCAGGCGTGGCGGAGGAAGGTCTCGGGAACCGCGACCAGCTCGACTGACCGGGTGAGTCCACCGAAGTTCCACCAGTCGGATCGCATCGCCGGGATGCGGTCTGGTTCCCGTCGATTGTCGACTTGGATGACGATCGAGTGCTCGCCGGGAGCGAGTCGTCCGGTGAGGTCGACCGCGAACGGACCGAACCCTCCGGCGTGCATTGCGAGTTCGTCGCCGTCCAGGAACACACGACTCGTGTGGTTCGCTGCGCCGACATGGAGGAACACCCGACGACCGTCGAAGCGACCCGCCTCGATCCGGAGCTTCCGGCGGTACCAGACCGTGCCCTCGTAGTAGAGCAGGCAGTCGTCCTGGGTGTTCCAGTCGCCGGGCACGGTCAGCGTCGGCGATCGATCGAAGTCGTACTCGACGCGGTCAGCGGGGTGGCGAGGTGTGAAATCGCGGTAGAAGCCGCGCTCGTTGCGCCCGCCGAGGATCCGATGTACCCCATCTCGTACGGATCGACGATGACGTTCCACTCGCCGTCGAGCGAGGTCCGGTCTCGAAGCAGCACGTTGGAGAGGCTGGTGGTTCCGACGTTCACCGTCCGGAGTGTCGCACGACCGCAATGCTCCGATCGCAGCGATGGGACCGACACTCGGCCGAGCCGACGCGGTAGCGTCTCGGCCGACAACCGAATTGCCGTCGCCGTCGTGCGGGAGAGCCGGTCACGCCGGCGCCGAAGGAGCAACCGCCCCGGAAACTCTCAGGCTGTGGGACCGCACGACGCAGGCACGCTGGAAAGCGGTGGTCGACGGATCGTCCGTCAACCACCCACCGAAGGTGAAAGGTCCGCTGCACCGGCGGACTGAAACTCTCAGGTCCGATGACAGCGGGGGCCCGTTCGCTGGGAGCCCGCGTGCCATCTTCACTCACGAGTCTGTTCGAATCCGACGAGTTCGTTCGCCGTCATGTCGGTCCGTCTGCCGACGACGTGGCCGAGATGCTTCGCGTCGTCGACGCCGACTCGCTCGGCGTGCTGCTCGACGAAACGGTGCCCGACTCGATCCGGTTGCGCGATGCCCTTTCGGCCGACGTGGTCGGCGAGGCGACGCCCGAGCACGTCGCGATCGAGCGGATGCGCGTGATGGCCGAGCGAAATCGGTGCGTGGCCTCGATGATCGGCCTCGGCTACCACGGCACGATCACTCCCCCGGTCATCCAACGCAACGTGCTCGAGAATCCGGCGTGGTACACGGCGTACACGCCGTACCAGCCCGAGATCAGCCAGGGTCGTCTCGAGGCGATCCTCAACTTCCAGACGATGGTCACCGAACTCACCGGGCTGGACGTCGCCAACGCGTCGCTGCTCGACGAGGGCACGGCGGTGGCGGAGGCGGTCACGATGGCGCGTCGTCAATCGAAGGCGAAGACGCAGCGCTGCTTCGTCGACGCCGATCTGCACCCGCAGACGCTCGCCGTGCTGCACACCCGTGCCGAACCGATCGACGTCGACCTCGTGGTGGCCGATGTGGCGTCGCTCCCCGAGGTGTTGGAGGACGGCGGCGTCTTCGGTGCGGTCTTCGGGTCGCCGACCTCGACCGGTGCGGTCGTGGATCGCACCGACGAGATCGCCGCGGTGCACGTAGCCGGCGGCGCGGCGATCGTCGTGACCGATCCGCTCGCCTGTGTCGTCACCACTCCCCCGGGTCGGATGGGTGCTGACATCGCCGTCGGCTCCGCACAGCGATTCGGTGTGCCCATGGGATTCGGTGGGCCGCACGCAGCGTTCGTCGCCGCTCGGGAGAAGGCCGCCCGCTCGATGCCCGGTCGCATCGTCGGCGTCAGCACGGACACCGCCGGTCGCCCCGCACTGCGCCTCGCGCTGCAGACTCGCGAGCAGCACATTCGCCGCGAGAAGGCCACGTCCAACATCTGCACCGCGCAGGTGCTGCTGGCGAACATCGCCGGTTTCTACGCCGCCTGGCACGGTCGCTCGGGTCTCGAACGAATCGCCGAGCGAGTGCACCGGCTCACGTCGGTCGCTGCGGCGGGGCTCCGTGACGCCGGCCGTTCGCTTCGTCACGGTACCTGGTTCGACACGCTCACCGTCGAGGTCGAGGACGCGGATGTCGCGGTGGGCGCCGCGCTCGACGCCGGCATCAACATCCGGCGCGTCGACGATGGCGCCGTCGGCCTGACCTTCGACGAGACCCACACCGTCGACGACGTCGCCGCCGTGCTCGATGCGCTGGGTGCCGCGCTGCCGGCCGACCTCGACGACCGGAGCGTGGCCCCCGACGGCATCCCCGCCGGTCTCCGCCGCACCGACGAGTTCCTCACCCAGTCCGTGTTCGAGCGCTATCACACCGAACACGAGATGTTGCGATACCTCCGTCGCCTCGCTGACAAGGACCTCGCGCTCGACCGCACGATGATCCCGCTCGGCTCGTGCACGATGAAGCTGAACGCCACGTCGGAGATGCTGCCGATCACCTGGCCGGAGTTCGCCAGCTTGCATCCGTACGCGCCGCTCGATCAGGCCGCCGGCTACCTCGAACTGATCGAGGACCTCGAACGCCGTCTCGCCGAGATCACCGGCTACGCGGCGGTCAGCCTGCAACCCAATGCCGGGAGTCAGGGCGAGTTCGCCGGCCTCCTCGCCATCCGCGGGTACCACCGGGCCAACGGGGACGACCGGCGTACGGTCTGCCTGATCCCGGAGAGTGCCCACGGGACCAACGCCGCCAGCGCGGTGATGGCGGGGATGGCGGTCAAGGCGGTCGCGTGTGATGACGACGGCAACGTCGACCTCGACGACGTGCGCGCGAAGATCGAGGAGGTGGGCGACGAGCTCTCCGCCATCATGATCACCTATCCGTCGACGCACGGGGTGTTCGAGGCGTCGGTCAGCGAGCTGTGCGGACTGATCCACGACGCGGGCGGTCAGGTCTACGTCGACGGCGCGAACCTGAATGCCCTCGTCGGGCTCGCGAAGCCGGGTCGCTTCGGCGCCGACGTGAGCCATCTCAACCTGCACAAGACCTTCTGTATCCCCCACGGCGGTGGTGGCCCGGGCGTCGGACCGATCGGCGTGGGCGCCCACCTCGCGCCGTTCCTGCCGGGCAGTGTGCTCACACCCGACGCACCGGTCGGACCGGTGGCGGCGGCTCCGTACGGGTCGGCAGGCATCCTGCCGATCCCGTGGATGTACTTGGAGATGATGGGTGGTGACGGCCTGACCAGGGCGACCGAGGTGGCGATTCTCGGCGCGAACTACGTCGCGACCCGCCTCGACGAGCACTTCCCGGTCCTCTATCGCGGCGACCGAGGCCGGGTCGGCCACGAGTGCATCATCGATCTCCGCCCGATCACCAAGGCGACCGGCGTCAGCGTCGACGACGTGGCGAAGCGTCTCATGGACTACAGCTTCCACGCTCCGACAATGAGTTTCCCGGTGGCCGGCACGCTGATGATCGAGCCGACCGAATCCGAGACCCTGCGCGAGCTCGACCGGTTCTGCGAGGCGATGATCGCGATCCGTGGCGAGATCGAACGGGTGGCATCGGGTGAGTGGTCGGTCGGGGAAAGCCCGCTGCACCATGCACCCCACACCGCCGAGGATCTCGTCGCTGACTGGAGTCGACCGTACGACCGCGAGCTCGGTGCGTTCCCGGTCGCATCGCTCCGCGCCACGAAGTACTTCCCGCCGGTGTCACGCATCGACGGCGCCTACGGTGACCGCAACCTCGTCTGCAGCTGCGAGCCACTCGAAGCACTCGCGACCTGACAACGGTGGGCCGGTACCGGCCGCGGCATGTCGCTCACCCGCCCGACCGGTGGGTCATGTTCGCTTCGGCGGTCATCGCGGCGTCGGTCGTGCGGTGGTGTCGATGATCCAGCGCCGGCTCAATTCGTCCGCAGGGACGGTGAGTCCGACACGACGCCAGCCGGGTTCGAGCCGGCGCGCTCGATCTGGCAGAACGACGACGGTGTGGACCGTGATCGTGGTCGTGGGATCGGCGCGAAGTTCGACGCGCATGGAGAGGGGTCGAGATCAACGCTCGTCGGGCGCGGCGTGCCCTCGAGATGGCCGAGTGCGCGGATCGCGAGTTCGATCGCTTCGGCATCCGCGCTCGCATGGGCGCGCTGGAGACGGCGGTCCGCCTCGCGCCACGCCACCTCGTCCCAGTTGGCCACCCAGCGTTTGCCGTTTGCGCCGTAGAACCGGTCGAGCTGTTCTTCTGCACTCAGCTCGAGCGCGTCAGGGACCAAGCGGAGATCGGCCGAATTCGCTGCACGGACCGCGTCGAGATGGTCGATCGCGCACGCAGGAAGCGGGTGATGTTCGGCGAGCATCGCGTCGACCCACTCCTGCGACGAGTCGACGTCGAACGCGTCGGCCGGCTCGTCCACTGCGACTGATCGGGCGTTGGGACATGGCGATCACCACCGGTCGGAGCAGCGCCGACCGCGACGCGGAAGGTGGTCAGCCCGTCACCTCCACGAAGGACGAATGGTCGTCGATGACATCGTCGTCTTCGGCATCGATGGGCGACCGATCCGCTCGATGGCCACGCTGCGGACCTGGGTCCCCGATCACCGGAGCTGGGCGATGAACTTCCTCTACGCGCTCGAACCTCGGGAGTCGATCGAGCTCCATGGCCGGCGGGTCGGTACCGAGATTCATCTCCTCGCACGCAACGCGACGACGGGACGGTCGGCCCCGGTCCGGTTCCACGCAATCACCGGCACGTCGCTCTGCTGGACCCAGTCGGATGTGGAGGGCAACGTCGACGTCCACATCAGCTGAGAACGCATCGGTGGTTCCACTGCGTGAGTGACCGATCTCATCGGCCGTCAGGGGCTGCGGCGCGCTCAGAGGCTGTCCGCACGTCGGAGGTGGGTCAAGGCGAGCCAACCGGGGAGAATCGGCAGCCAGAAGGTGACGAGCCGGTAGAGAAACACAGCTGGCACGACGATCGTCGTCTCCTCGATGGTGCTGAGTGCGGCGATCAACGCTGCTTCGGCCGCACCCAGGCCGCCCGGCGTCGGTGCGGCGTTGGCAACGGCGCTGCCGGTCAGGAAGAGGAGCGCAACCAGCGGGAGCCGGGCGGTCGAGTCGAACGCCCGGAGGCTTGCGTACATGGCACCGAGGTACGCGATGGTGATCATCGCCGACCCGCCGAACAGCAGGAGCAGACG
>JBCBDK010000260.1:0-6157 GCA_038529675.1 Actinomycetota bacterium | reverse complement strand
GATCCCGTCGTCCCACAATCGCCCCGTCGAGTACAGCGCCGTCGACTCCTCCTCGATCTGCGCCTCGAGTGCCGCGGTCTGGGCGAGCAGTGCCTCCTCGTCCACGTCCACCCCCCTGCCGGCAGCGCTGTTGCGAGCGATGATCTCCATCACGCCGGCGAGCTGCTTCGGCCCCATCACGGCGACCCGGTGGTTGGGCCAGGTGAAGATGAACCGAGGCTCGTACGACTTGCCCGCCATGCCGTAGTTGCCGGCGCCGTACGAGGCACCGACCATCAGGTTGAAGTGCGGCACCTCGGAGTTCGAGACGGCATTGATCATCTTCGCCCCGTTGCGGATGATGCCGCCCTGCTCGGCCTTGGAGCCGACCATGAACCCGGTGATGTTGTGCAGGAACACGATCGGCACGTTCATCCGGTTGCAGAGTTGTATGAACTGGGCACCCTTCTTCGCCTCCTCCGAGAACAGGATCCCGTTGTTGCCGATGAGCCCGACGGCGAAGCCGTGGATCGAGCCCCACCCGCACACCAACTGTTCGCCGATCAGCCGCTTGAACTCCTCGAACCGCGATCCGTCGAGCAGGCGTGCGTAGACCTCGCGGATGTCGAACGGGATGCGGACGTCGGCAGGCGCCACGCCGAGCAACTCCTGCGGGTCGTACAGCGGCGGCTCGTCGGGCTCGGTGGGCCCCGGCCCGAGCTTCTTCCAGTCGAGGTGCCGCACGATCTGGCGGACGATCCGGATGCCGTCCATCTCGTCCTGCGCGAAGTAGTCGGACAGGCCCGACGTGCGACTGTGCATCTCGGCGCCGCCGAGGGTCTCTTCGTCGACGATCTCGTCGATCGCCATCTTCACGAGCGGCGGACCGCCGAGGTACGCGGTGCCGCGCTCCTTGACGAACACGGTGTAGTCGCTCATGCCCGGCACGTACGCACCCCCGGCGGTGTTCGGCCCGAACGCCACGGTGATCGTGGGGATCCCCTCCTTGGAGAGCCGGGTCAGGTCGCGGAAGTTCTGCCCGCCCTGGATGAACAGGTCCGCCTGTCGGGGCAGGTCGGCACCGGCCGACTCGTTGAGGTTGATGAGCGGCAGGCGGTTCTCACGGGCGATCTCGAAGAAGCGTTGCTGCTTCTTCCAGGTGGTCGGGTTGGCGGCGCCGCCCTTCACGCTCATGTCGGTGCCGGTGATCGCGCACTCGACACCCTCGACCACGCCGATGCCCGACACCACGCCGACACCGATCGGATCCTGGGTCCCCCACGCAGCGAGCGGGCTGAGCTCGAGGAACGGCGTGTCCGGGTCGATCAGCGCCTCGACCCGTTCGCGGACCAGCATCTTGCCGCGGCGTCGATGCCGGTCGACGTACCGTTGCCCGCCGATCGCCGGCACCTGGTCGAGCAGCGCCGCCACCTCGTCCCACATGCGTTGCATCTCGGCGAGGTTCGACCGGTAGTCCTCCGACGTCGTGTCGATCCTCGATCGCAAGACGGTGCCGATCCTGCTGTCGATCAGGCTCATCCGGGCGACGGTACTCGATGGGTCGTTTCAGTACCGCAGGCGACCTGGCCGACGCCTACGCTCGGCAGCGATGGGGGTACCGGGGGTTCAACAGCACTTGCGCGAGCTGCGCACCGGCGCCCCCGTCCCCTTGCTGCCCCGCTCGGCCGAGGCACGGCTCGGCCCTCGCCACCGCGAGGTCCTCGACGAGATCGAGGCGGTGTTCGTCGAACGAGGTTTCGCCTCGTTCACGATCGCCGATCTCGCCAGCAGTGTCGGTTGCTCGCGCCGAACCCTCTACGAGCTTGCGCCGTCGAAGGACCAGCTCGTGCTCGTGGTGCTCGACCGCTTCCTGCACAAGAAGGGTCGAGCAGCACTCGACGCGATCGATCCGACCACCTCGGTCGTCGACCAGGTCCGCGACTACCTCGCCGGTGGCATCGAGTTCGGCTGGGAGCACCGGTTCAGTGACGATCTCGCCGACGACGCTCCTGCCCGCCGACTCGTCGACCACCACTACCGCTTCGTGATGACCGTCGTCGAACGGCTGCTCGTCCGGGGCGTCGAGCGGGGTGAGCTCCGCCACGTCGACACCGCCGTCGCCGCCGCCACGCTCACGGGCGCGTCGCTGTTCATCAGCGAACCCGACCTGATCGAGCGCTTCGGACGACCAGCTCATCGCGTCGTCGACCAGATCGTCCAACTCGTCGTCCCGCCACTCGCCCTCCCCTGAGCTGGGCCACACGCCGCACCGCTCAGCGCCGACCCCGAGCCACTACGACCGAACGGAGCCACCGTGTCCGACATCACTGCGAAGAGCGTCCGCGACGATCTGCTCGCCGAACAGGCCGAGCTCGACTCGCTCGTCACCCCGATCACCGACGAGCAGTGGCAGCTGCCGACCCCGAGCCCGCGCTGGACGATCGGCGACCAGATCGGCCACCTCGCCTACTTCGACCGGACCGCCGCCTGGGCGATCTCGGACGAGGAACGCTTCACACGATCGCTCGCCGACCTGGCCCCGGGGTTGAGCGGCGAGGCCACGCCCGACGAGATCGACGAGCTCACGCTGGCCGAGTTCCGATCGGTCTCCGGCGCGGAGGTCCTGGCGATGTGGCGCCAACGACGGCGCGAACTCGCACAGGCCTCCGGCGGCCTGGACGACGACGCTCGGGTCGTCTGGTACGGACCGTCGATGGGCGCCAAATCGTTCCTGACCGCTCGATTGATGGAGTGCTGGGCGCACGGCCAACACGTCGCCGACGCACTCGGCGTGGAGCGGTATCCGACCGACCGGCTTCGCCACATCGCCCAACTCGGATTCATCACCCGAGGCTGGACCTACATCAACCGCGGACTCGAGGTGCCGGAGACACCGGTCCGTGTCGAGCTCCGCTCGCCATCGGGCTCGACATGGCGGTACGGCCCCGACGACGCCGTCGACTCGGTGGTCGGCGATGCGGTCGACTTCTGCCTGGTCGTCACGCAGTGCCGCCACGTCGACGCCACCGACCTCGCCGTCACCGGCGACGCTGCGCGCGACTGGATGACCAAGGCCCAGGCGTTCGCCGGCAACGCCACCGATGGGCCGGCGGCGTGACGTGGGCTGGTTCCGTCGACGACGCCTGGCCCGCGGCGAGCCCGCCCGTGCGCCGACACGCGACCTCAACGATCCGGCCGTCCACACACCGGGCACGTTCATCGACTCCTGGGCCAACATGCCCGGCGGCCAAGCGGACGACGACGACCGGCCCAGCGTCAGCGACCTCCATGGCCGTTCCTGACGCATGCGGCGTTCGTCGGCACCCTGATCCGGTCGGCACAGGCTTCGGGACCGCTCGAGAGGCGTGCGTAGGGTCGCGGCATGGCCGAGATCCGACCCTTCACGATCGACGTTCCCGACTCGGTGCTGGAGGATCTCCAGCGCCGACTGCGGGACACGCGTTGGCCTGAGCCCGAGCCCGTCGACGACTGGTCGCAGGGCACCCCGCTCGCTTACGTCCAGGAGCTCTGTGAGTACTGGGCGTCCGAGTACGACTGGCGCGATCGAGAAGCGAAGCTGAACCGCTTCGACCAGTTCGTGACCGAGATCGACGGCGTCGACATCCACTTCGTCCATCAGCGGTCGCCGCACCCCGACGCGCTGCCGCTGATCCTCAGCCACGGGTGGCCCGGCTCGATCGTCGAGTTCCACAAGGTGATCGAGCCGCTCACCGACCCGACCGCCCACGGCGGTGACGCCGTCGACGCGTTCCACGTCGTCGCGCCGTCGCTTCCGGGGTTCGGCTTCTCCGGCAAGCCGACGGAGACCGGCTGGGGGGTCGAGAAGATCGCTCGCGTGTTCGCCGAGCTGATGGCTCGCCTCGGCCACCGCCGCTACGTCGCGCAGGGCGGCGACTGGGGATCGGCGATCACCCACGCGATCGGCGCGCAGGATCCCGACCACGTCGCAGCGGTCCACATGACGCTTGCGATGGGCGCTCGGCCGAAGGACTTGAGCGACCCCGGCCCCGACGAGCAGGCCGCGCTCGAGCGGGCGTTGTACTACGCCGAGTGGGACTCGGGGTACTCGAAGCAGCAGTCCACCCGACCACAGTCGGTCGGGTACGGCCTCGTCGACTCGCCCTCGGCGCAGGCGGCCTGGATCGTCGAGAAGTTCTGGGCGTGGACCGACAACACCGACGAGACCGGGTCGGAAGCTTCCCGCCATCCGGAGAACGTGCTGACCCGGGACGAACTCCTCGACAACGTGATGACGTACTGGGTCAACGGCAACGGTGCATCGTCGGCACGCATCTACTGGGAGAGCTTCGGCAAGCGGCCGCCGCTCGAGATCGGCGACGTCCCCACCGGGTTCGCCAGCTTTCCTCGGGAGGTGGTGCCGCCCGTCCGCAAGTGGGTCGAACCGGTCTACTCGGGGTTGTGCCACTGGGCGGAGTACGACAAGGGCGGTCACTTCGCCGCGTTCGAGGTGCCCGACGTGTTCGTCGCCGAACTCCGGACGTTCTTCCGCGCGTTTCGCTGAACGCTGCCGTCGTCACTGGAGCGCATCGCCGGAAAGCTGCCAGTTCTTGGAGTGTTGACACTCCAAGAACTGGTAGGTTTTCGGCGTGGACGTCTCACCGTTCCCGTTCCACGGGCCGCTCGACCCCGAACAGGTCGTCGGCCGCGACGACGTGATCGGTGAGCTCATCGAGCAGATCACGAGCCGCCGTCCGACCGCGCTCATCGCACCCCGACGCTTCGGCAAGACCAGCGTGCTCCGCCGTGTCGCATCCGAGCTGCGACCGACCTCGACCGTGATCGAGATCGACCTCTACGAGATCCGGTCGTGGGCCGACCTCGCCGTTCGCATCGACAGCGGACTCGCCCAGGTCGACGCCGACGCCCGTTCCAAGCTCTCGCAGATCGCTGCCACGTTCGAGCTGAACCTCGGGGTGGTCAAGGCCTCGATCACCGGCCGTCGCCGGGCAGATCCCGACCTCACCGTCGACAGCCTGCTCGACGTCATCGTCACCCACGCCCGCCGAACACCGACCGTCGTCGTGTTCGACGAGTTCTCCTCGATCGGCCGCCTCGACGGAGCCGCCGGCTTGCTCCGCACCAAGTTGCAGCACCACTATCGCCAGGTCGGTCTGGTCTTCGCCGGATCGGAACCCTCGACGATGCGCATGTTGTTCAGCGATGCCGATCAACCGTTCTTCGCGCAGGCCGACCTGATCGAACTGCCCGGCCTCGACGCCGCGACCGTCCACGCCGTCGTCGCCGGTGGCTTCGGCCGCGCCGCGCCCGCCGGCCTCGCCGATCGCCTGGTCTCGTTCGCCGACGGACATCCGCAGCGGACGATGCAGCTCGCCGACGCAGCCTGGCGGGCGAGGGACGACGCGACCGACCCCGACATGGTGTGGGAGTCGGCACTCGACGCCGTGCGGCGAGCGGCGGCATCGGGCTTCGAGATGCGGTTCGCCGCCATACCGGTCGCGCACCAGGCCGTCCTCCGGCTCGTGGCCACAGGCGAGCCGCTGCACGGGTCGGCGGCCGAGGTGCTCTCGCTGTCGTCGTCGTCGGCCGAGCTCGCGAAACGCTCACTGCTCGACGACGGCCAGATCACGAAGGACGACCACGGCCTGATCGTGATCGACCCGGTCTACGCCGACTGGCTCCGCAACCGCTTCCCGCTCTGACGTATCAATTGGTGTCTGACACCAGTTGATACGTCACTCGGTGATCGCGACGAGGGCGGCGTTGACGATGTCGCCGGCGGAGATGCCGGTCACCTCGTGCAGGTCGGCGATCGTGCCGGACTCGCCGAAGCGGTCGACGCCGAGGCTGAGCTGACGGGTGCCGAGCGCCGACCCGATCCACGACAGGCTGTGCGACGCAGCATCGTGCACGCTGACGACGGGCCGGTCCCGCTCCCCCGCCGGGACGAGGCGGTGCAAGTGGCTCGGTCGGCGCACCACCGCGCCGTCCACGACCGACGTGTACGCCGAGCGAGCGCTCCGGTAGACACGACCAGGGCTGGTCAGATGCACGACGGTCGCAGCGACGCCCTCGGCGTCGAGCTCCGCAGCCGCGGCGACGGACTCGGGTGCCATCGGGCCGGTCGTCACGATGGTGACGCCGGGGCGATCGTCGACCGGGGCATCGATCAGCCGGT
>JBCBDK010000259.1:0-6157 GCA_038529675.1 Actinomycetota bacterium | reverse complement strand
GGGATGCGCGGCGAGAATCCCTCACCTGACGTGTATGCGATGGTCCACGCCGAGACCTCGACCGGCGTGGAGAGCGACGTCGCCGCGATGGGTGCGGCGAAGGGCGACGCGCTGCTGCTCGTCGACTGCGTGACGTCGCTGGGCGGGGTCGAGCTGCAGGTCGACGACTGGGGCGTGGACCTCGCCTACAGCGGCACGCAGAAGTGCCTCGGGGTCGCCCCGGGCCTGGCGCCGCTCACCGTGTCCGACCGGGCGCTCGAGCGCATCAAGCCGGTGCCGCCGTCGTGGTACCTCGACCTCAACATGATCAAGGCGTATGTGGTCGGCGAGGGTGCACGGGCGTACCACCACACCGCCCCGATCTCGATGATCATGTCGCTGCACGCCGGGCTCGGCGCTGTGCTCGACGAGGGTCTCGACGCCGTGCGCTCCCGCCACCAGGCAGCCGGCGATGCGGTCAAGGCCGGCATGGTCGACCTCGGCTTCGAACTGTTCGCCGCCGCAGGCCACCGGCTCGCACCGCTCAGCTCGATCCGCATCCCCGAGGGCCGACTCGGGGACCAGGGTGAGGCCGACGTCCGCCGCCGCCTGCTCACCGAACACGGGATCGAGATCGGCGGCGGCCTCGGCCCTGTCGCCGGTCAGGTCTGGCGCATCGGCACGATGGGCCACACCGCACGGCAACGCAACGTCACGCTGCTGCTGGCCGCGCTCGCCGACATCGTCGGCTGACACGGGACGAAGCGGGCGACGAGGCGGCGCAACGCCGCCATGCGGCGATCCGGCGTCCCGCCACACCCACGACAGGCTCGGCATCGCGTCCATGGGTGGCTCGGATCACCAACCTTCCGGTCCGTTGACGATCGGATCGTCGCAGGGCAAGGCGCGGGATGAGGAAGCCTCCTCCGGGAGGCGACGAGGCTTCGCAACGCCGCCATGCGGCGATCCGGCGTCAACGGACGTATTTGTAGCCGAGGCCGCGAATGGTGACGATCCTCTCGGGCATGCCGGGATCGGGCTCGATCTTGCTGCGCAGCCGCTTGATGTGCACGTCGAGCGTCTTGGTGTCGCCCACGTAGTCGGCGCCCCAGACCCGGTCGATCAACACGTCGCGAGGCATGACCCGCCCCGCATTGGCCAGGAGGAAGTGGAGCAGCTCGAATTCCTTGAGGGGCAGCGACACCTCGATGCCGTCGACCTCGACGCGGTGCTCGGCCGGGTCGAGTTGGACGTCACCGACCACGATCGCGTCAGGCGTCATCAGCGACACCGAACCGTCGCGCTCACCATCGCCGGTGCGGCGCATCACGGCCCGCATCCGCGCGACGAGTTCTCGCAGCCGATAGGGCTTGGTCACGTAGTCGTCGGCGCCGACCTCGAGCCCGACGACGGTGTCGATCTCGGAACCCTTCGCCGTGACCATGATGATCGGCACCCGCGACCGTTTCCGGAGCTGGCGGCAGACGTCGATCCCGCTGATCTTCGGCAGCATCACGTCGAGCAGCACCACGTCGGGTTGCTCCCGATCGAAGCTGTCGATCGCTTCGGCCCCATCGGTGGCGACGGCGATCTCGAACCCTTCACGCTCCAGTCCGATCGTCAGCGCCTCGACGAAACTCGGCTCGTCTTCGACGACGAGCACCTTGCCCTCACTCATGGTTCACGGTCTCCTCGTCGGATCGGTCGGATTCGCGCTCAGCTGCCAGCACGTCGGCGGGTTCGTCGTCGTCCGTGATCGACGCACTGGCGGCGATCACTTCGGTGACCCCGTCGGTCGACGGCTCCGGCGCCTCCTCGACCACCAGCGAGACGGGGAGCCGCAGCACGAACGTCGAACCCTCCCCTTCCGTCGACGACACCTGGACATCGCCGCCGTGATTGGTGACGACGTGACGCACGATGGAGAGCCCGAGTCCGCTGCCGCCGGTGGAGCGGCTGCGCGCGCGATCCACCCGGTAGAAGCGCTCGAAGACCCGATCGAGATCCCGCGGCGGGATGCCGACACCTTGGTCGGCGACCATGATCTCGATCCATCGGTCGTCGCGCCGGGTTCGCACCTGCACGACCGAGTCGGGATCGCTGTACTTCACTGCGTTCTCGACCAGGTTGCCGACCGCCGACACGAGTTGACGGCGGTCACCGTGGATCAGGATCGACGACCGGGCATCGAACGCGGACAACCGCACGTGCTTGTCGACGTCGACGGTGCGACCGCGGGCCAGGGCTGCCTGCACGACATCGTGGACGTCGACCACCTCGTCGTCCAGGCGGGCGGACTCGATACGTGACAGCTCGAGGAGGTCGTCGATCGTGGTGACGGCGCGGTCGGACTCCTCCACGATGCGGCCGGCAACGCGCGTGACCACGTCGGGGTCGCTCTCGCCGAGTAGTGCGTCGGCCAGCACCGCGATCGCGCCGACCGGAGTCTTCAGCTCGTGGGAGATGTTGGCGACGAAGTCGGTTCGCATCGCAGCGATGCGCTCGCGTTCGCTGACGTCCTGCAGCAGCACGACGGCGGCGTCGTCGCGCACGGGCTCGGCACGGATCTCGAGCGTGGCGCGAGGCGGGCCGTGGACGTCCACCGAACGCTCGACACGCCCGTCGGTCCACGACCGCGCGACCACCTCGTCGATCGCCGACTCGACGAGGACGCCGACGTGGGTGCCCTGCAGTTCGGTCGCGGCACGATTCCGGAACCGGATGCGTCCGTCGCGCCCGGCGATCATCACCGCGAGTTCGAGCTGGTCGGCGGCGACCTGGAGGATCTCGACCACGCCGTCGTCGGCCGAGCGAGTCGCCGGACGAGGGCGATCAGCGGCGCTCCGCCGATCGATCTCCCCGGCGGGATCGCCCGCGGGCCCCGGCCGGCGGATCAGCAGCGCGCCGACGACGCCGAGCACCACACCGATGATCAGTGCGGCAGCGACGACCACGGTGTCACGCCTGTTCTGCTCCGTCGACCGCCGCCTCGGTGACCTCTGGAAGGTCGTTGTCGCTCTCTGGGTAGGGATGCTCGGGCACCCAGCCGTCGACGATGTAGCGCGTGCGTTCGGCGACGTTGACCGCATGATCGCCGATCCGCTCGTAGAAGCGGGCGACGACGGCCAGCTGGACGGCGACCTGGAGGTCGATGTTGCCGGCGGCGTGGCTCTCGAAGATGATCTGGATGAACTGGCGATGCAGATCGTCGAGGTAGGCGTCCATGTCGTGGAGTGCCGACGCGCGCACACCGTCGCTCGCGAGATACGCCTCGGTGGTCTCCTTGAACAGCAACGACGCCTGCTCGCCACACTTCTGGATGATGCCGCGCAGCCGCGCGTCGAGCTCGTGGCTGTAGATACGCCGCGCCGCCTTGCAGATGTTGACGCAGAGATCGGCGGAGCGTTCGACGTCGGCGATGATCTTGATCGCGGACACGAGCTGGCGCAGATCGACGGCCACGGGTGCCTGCAGCGCGATGATCGCGAAGCACTGTTCTTCTAGCTCGATCGACTTGGCGTCGTACTCCGAATCACCGAGGATCAGGTACTCCGCACCCTCGAGGTCGGCGCCGAGCAGGATCTCCGTCGCCCGCGGCACCAGTTCGGTGACACCGGCGCTGAGCCGAGCGATCCCGGTCCGGATCTCGTCGAGCTGTTCGTGGAAGTTCGATCGGAGGTCGGTGTGCGCCATCAGCCGAACCGTCCGGTCACGTAGTCCTGCGTTTCCTGCTGCTCCGGATTGGAGAAGATTTTCTCGGTGTCGTCCATCTCGATCAGCTTGCCGGGCTTGCCGGTGCCGGCGATGCTGAAGAACCCGGTGCGGTTCGAGACGCGGGCGGCCTGCTGCATGTTGTGCGTCACGATCACGATCGTGTACTGGTTCTTGAGGTCGAGCATCAGCTCCTCAATCGCGAGCGTCGAGATCGGGTCGAGCGCCGAACACGGCTCGTCCATGAGCAGCACGTCGGGCGACACGGCGATCGCGCGAGCGATGCACAACCGTTGCTGTTGCCCGCCGGAGAGGCCGGAGCCCGGCTTGTCGAGGCGGTCCTTGACCTCGTCCCAGAGGTTCGCGCCCCTCAGCGACTTCTCGACGAGGTCGTCGGTCTCGTCTCGCTTCATGCGCTTCGAATTCAGTTTGTGGCCCGCGACGACGTTGTCGTAGATCGACATCGTCGGGAACGGGTTGGGCCGCTGGAACACCATGCCGATCTTGCGTCGCACCGCCACCGGGTCGACACCGGAGCCGTAGAGGTCCTGGCCGTTGATGACCACACTCCCGTCGACGTAGGCGCCGTCGATCACCTCGTGCATCCGGTTGAGCGACCGCAGGAACGTCGACTTGCCACAGCCCGACGGTCCAATCAAGGCGGTGATCGAACGGGCATGGATCGTCATCGAGACGCCTTCGACCGCCAGGAAGTCGCCGTAGTAGATGTCGAGGTCGGTGACGTCGATCCGGTTCCGCTCGACCGTGTCGCCGGTGGGCCCGCTGGTCGTTGCGGTCTTCGCCGCGGTGGTGTCGACGGACTCGGTCATCTGCGCCTCGGTGTGTGACTGGTGGGACCCTTCGAGAGTATCGGTCGAGTGGTCGGGTCGGTGATTGAAGATGTTCACTTGAGGCCCTTCGGCTTCAGGACGGACGAGAGGATGCGGGCGATCGTGAAGAGGATCCCGACGATGACCACGAGCGTCAGCGCCGCTGCCCAGGCGCGGTCCTGGCTCGCGTCGACGGGTTGGGTCGGGAACTTGTACGAGTTGTAGGCGAACACCGGGAGCGTCGCCATGCGGCCCTCGAGCGGGTTCCAGTTGACGTCGGCGGTGATGCCGACGGTGACCAGCAGCGGTGCGGTCTCGCCGATCACCCGGGCAACCGCCAGCACGATGCCGGTGAGGATGCCGGCGATCGCTGTCGGCAAGACGACCTTGGCGATCGTCTTCCACCTCGGGACTCCCAGCGCATAGGACGCTTCACGGAGTTCGTTGGGCACCAGGCGAAGCATCTCTTCCGAGGTCCGCACGACGACGGGCGTCATCAGCAGGGTCAACGCGATCGCACCGGCGAGACCGGAGGTGTGACCGGGCCCGTCGAGCCAGACGAACAGTGCGTAGGCGAACAGACCGGCGACGATCGACGGAATCCCGGTCATCACGTCGACGAGGCCGGTCACCATCTTCGAGAACCGGCTGCCGTTGGCGTACTCCACGAGGTAGATCGCCGTGAACAGCCCGAACGGGATGGCGAACGCAGCGGTCAGACCCGTGATGACGAGCGTGCCGACGATGGCGTGGTAGCCGCCGCCGCCCTCCCCGACCACGCCGCGCATCGTGGTGTTGAAGAAGTCGAGGTCGAAGCGGTTGGAGCCGCGCTCGGCCACCGTCCACACGACCGACACGAGCGGCAGCATCACGATCACGAACGCCGATGTCATCACCGCCTTGGCGATGCGGTCGGTGGAGTGACGCTTCGACTCCACCACCCGGGAGATCACCGACACGCCGACGAGATAGACCACGAGCGAGCCGGTGAGCCACATCGCCCAATTGACCTCGAGCGACGGCAGCCACGTGAGCGACGCCACGGCCACCGAGCCGAGCGCGATGCCACGCATCGGCCAGCCGTCGAGGCTGCCCGACTTCATCGAGCCGTCGTCGACGACGGAGTCGTCGAGCTGGCGATCTTCGGTGATGGTCATCCGTCCGCTCCCGAGAATCCGGCGCTCGCGATGCGGCGGGCGATGGCATTGACGCCGAACGTGATGACGAACAGCACAAGCCCCGTCGCGATGAGGCGGTCGACAGCCACGCCGGCCGCCTCGGGGAACTGCAGCGCGATGTTCGAGGCGATCGTGTTCGAGTTGGAGTTGGTGAGCACGTCCCAGAAGTACCCGAACGACGGTGACAGGATGATCGCCACCGCCATCGTCTCGCCGAGTGCCCGGCCGAGGCCGAGCATGGCACCCGAGATCACGCCCGAACGGCCGTACGGGATGACCGCCTGACGGATCATCTCCCACTTCGTCGCCCCGAGTGCGAGCGACGCTTCCTCGTGGAGCCGAGGCGTCTGCAGGAACACTTCACGCGACACGGCGGTGATGATCGGCAAGATCATCACGGCGAGCACCACGCCGACGGTCAGCGTGGAGCGGCCACTGGTGGAGACGGCCAGATCGGAC
>JBCBDK010000258.1:0-6166 GCA_038529675.1 Actinomycetota bacterium | reverse complement strand
GTCGAGCGCCGGGCGCTCGAGGTCGGCAGCGCGCAGCGCCGACATGCACGCACCGAACGCGCCCACTCCGGGCAGGACCACGCCGTCCGCCGAGCCGATCACCGCCGGGTCCGACGTGAGTCGGGCATCGGCCCCACCCTTCTCCAGCGCCTTCTGCGCGGAGTGCAGGTTGCCGATGCCATAGTCGATCACCGCGACGAGCGGACGCCCGCTCACCGCGCGACCGACACCCGACGCGCTCACAGCACGCCTTTGGTGGACGGCACGCCGCCGGGACCATCGACGCGCACCGCGTCGCGCAGCGCGCGTCCGAGCCCCTTGAACGTCGCCTCGATCACGTGATGGGTGTTGCGCCCGCGCACGAGCTCGACGTGCAGTGTGATGTTCGCCGACGTGGCGAACGACGACACTGCGTGCTCGGCGAGCTGCGGGTCGAACGCCGGATCGCCCAGCGGCAGCGACTCGGGGATCTCCACGTGCCACTCGACGTGCGGACGACCAGACAGGTCGAGTGCAACGTCGATCAGCGCCTCGTCGAGCGGATACCGGCCGGACGCGAAGCGTCGGACACCGGCCTTGTCCCCCAGCGCCTCCGCGAACGCCTCGCCGAGCGTGATCGCGACGTCCTCGACCGTGTGGTGTGTGTCGATGTGCAGATCACCCTGTGCCCGCACGGCCAGGTCGAAGCCACCGTGACGACCGATCTGATCGAGCATGTGGTCGTAGAACGGGATGCCCGTCGAGATGTCGGTCTGCCCGCTGCCATCGAGATCGATCGTGATCTCGATCGAGGTCTCCTTGGTGGCCCGGGAACGGCTCGCGGTACGTGGCGTCACGCCGAGCGAGCGTACCGAGCAGCCCGCTCGACGACCGCGTGGGAAACGGCGGTCCGCAGCGAACCGATCAGACGACCTGCGCGAGGGCGGCCAGGAAGCGTTCGTTCTCCTCCGGGGTCCCGACCGTGACTCGCAGGCAGTTCGTCAACCGCGGCCAACCCGAGCAGTCGCGCACGAGCACACTCCGATCGACCAGGCCCTGCCACACCTCCAGTCCCGGCACCCGATGGGGACGGAACAGGACGAAGTTGGCGCCGGAGTCGAACACGTCGACGGCGAGCTCACGCATCGCCTCGCTGATCCGGTCCCGTTCGGACACGAGCTGTGCGACCCGCTCGTTCATGTCGCCGGTGAACCGGAGCGCCGTGCGGCCGGCGATCTGCTTCAGCGAGTCGAGGTGGTACGGCAGCACCACCTTCTCGAGTTCGGCGACCAGCCACGTCGGACCGACGAGGTATCCGAGGCGGGCCCCGGCCATCGACCACGTCTTGGAGAAGGTGCGCGTGACGACCAGCGGCGTCTGCTCGTCGAGCAGGTCGAGTGCGGTCCAGTCGGCGAACTGGGCGTAGGCCTCGTCCACCACGACGAGCCCCGGAGCGGCGGCGACGAGCTGATGCACCCGCTCGGGCGGCTCGACGAGCCCGGTCGGGTTGTTCGGCGACGTCAGGAACACCACGTGTGGCGATGCCTCGGCCAGCACCCGATCGACCTCGGCCGGATCGAGCGTGAAGTCGTCGGCCCGCTCACCCTCGACCACGGTCGCACCGGTGACCCGGGCGATCTGTGCGTGCATCTGATACGTCGGCTCGAACGTCGCGACGACCCGCCCCGGACCCGCATACGCGAGCAGGATGGTCTGCAGCACCTCGTTCGAGCCGTTGGCCACGAACACGTTCGCCGCGTCGACCGCGAACCCTTCATCACGATGCGCTGCTGCGATCGCCTCACGCAGCGCCACTGCGGCCCGGTCGGGGTAGCGGTGCCAGTCGACGCGACTCACCTCCGCTGCGACTGCGTCACGGAAGCCGTCGGGCGGCGGGACCGGCGACTCGTTCGTGTTGAGTCTGACCTCCACGTCGACCTGTTTGGAGTGGTACCCCTCGAGCAGCTGCAGATCGTCTCGGACCGGGATCACACGGCTTGAGGGTAACGGCTGGCGAGTCATCGGCTCGGTGGATCACCGCCCTGCGCGGTCGACCTCGACGAACGGCACGACGATCCGTTCAACCCTTCGAGCCCGGCCCCGAACTACCCTCTCGAGGGTCATGGAACTGGTGGTCCGCTCCGAGCACGGAGAGGCCGAGGTCGCGGTCACCGGCTCGACCGACGGACTCACCGTGGGCGACGTGGTCGCCACCGTGCTCGGCGGTCGCCCGCCGGCGATCGTTCGGATCGACGGACGCCCGCTTCGGGGCGACACCGTGATCGGTGCGGCCACGGTCGTCGCAGGCGCCGTCGTGGAACACGGTGGTGGCAACGGACGGTCCGTCCACGATGACGTCGATCCGACGGTCGTGCTGGCCCAGGTCGCCGGGTTCGGCGCCGGCACGAGCATCGAGCTCGCTCCTGGTGACTACCTGATCGGTCCCACCCGTCGCGTCAACCTCGACGACCTGAGTCCTGCGCCCGTTGACGAACCGGTCGTCCACCTGACCATCGGCGAGAACCACGCCGTCTCGGTGCGACGACCCGCCGGGGTCCCGGCGCCGGATGCGTCACTCGCCCAGGTGACGGTCGACGGCACACCGGTCGAGGGAGAGCCTGTGCGATGGTCGGCGGGCCCGCTCGTCGTCGACGGCCGTGCCTTCACCCATCGCCGTCACGACCCGGCGCTTCCACGGCGCCGGCCGGCAGCCACCTTCAGCGGGCGGCGCTCGGTGAATCGCCCGCCGCGACCCACACCACGTGACGAGCCGGTACCGCTCGTCGTGCCCGACCTCAGCGCCACGGTCACCGCTGCCCGCAGCCGCTCGCGCTTCGCAACGTTGCGTCGCGGCCGACGCAACGCCGCACCGCCCGAGTCGGTCGCCGAGGCCGAGTTCCGTGCCGCCGCGCAGCGCGCCCACAGCGACGAGGAACTGCGCCGGCGCTCGCAGCATCCCGATCTCGGCGAGATGTCCACGACGATCGAGGAGTCGGGCCCGCATCTCTGGGAACGGCGCCCTGCCGATCGAGACGGCTTCGTGCTCGCCGTCGGCCTGGGCGATCTGCCGTGGCGGCCACGGCTGGAGCACCGAACCGACACGATGTCGACCGCCGAGGCGATCGTCGAGCGGGTCGGGCCGCTGCGCTCGGTGCCGATCGAGGTCGACCTTCGAGAACATCGCGGCATCGGCATCGCCGGTGCGCTCGAGACCGCGACGGACGTCGCCCGTGGCGTCGTCATCACCGCGTGCACCACGCACGGACCGGCCGACGTCGACGTCGTGGTCGTCACGTCGGCGGATCGTCGTGCGACATGGGAGTGGACGAAGTGGCTGCCACACGCACGCATCGGCGGCGCCCCACGCATCCTCCACGACGAGCAGGGGATCGAGGCGTGGGCCGCATCCGTGGTGGCCGAATGGAAGCCGCCGACACGCCCGACCATGCCGTCGCATCTGACGCTCGTCGTCGTGGACGATGCGGCGACCTGGCGCCATCGAGGCTCGCCGTTGCGGCCACTGCTCGCCGATCCGTCCCTCCCGATGCGCTTCGTGGCGCTCGCCGACGCGGTGAGCGAGGCACCGTCGGCCTGCACCTCACTCGTCGTTCTCGAGACGAACCCGTCGTCCGATGCCGCTCCCTTCGGTACGACTCGCCTCGACGGGACGCCATGCGTGACGGTCGACGACGTGCTCACGCAGACCCGTGTCGACGACGTGGCGGTGTTCGCGCTCACCGAGCCGGTCGCCCTCCGACTCGCTCGACGGCTCGCGCCGTTCGACGACCCCGACCTCCTCGACACCTTCGTCTCGCCGAGCGCGCCGATGGCGTCGACGCCCGCACGGCCTGCCGTCGTGCCGTTCGTCCTGGGCCGCCCGCTCGGGCCACTCGAGACTCGCCTCCGCCGAGCGTTCGACCGTTCCGACCACGGCGACGGCGACCAGGCGGCTGAACTCATCCCCGTGCCGATGCCGGCGCCACCCGCCGATCTCGCGACCGCAGCCGACGAGATCGCCTCGACCAGCGGGCGGGCACCACGGGGTCCGGTCCGCCGCCGTACCCGGTCGCTGCCGCGAGTCGCGACGCTCGACCACATCTCCGATGCTGCTCAACTCGGTGCCGACCGGTTCACGTTCCCGGTCGGCCTCGTGCTCGAGTCCGGTGAGCCTGCGGTGCTCGAGGTCCCGTTCGGCGAGCACGCGCTGGTAGGCGGCCCGGCACGGTCAGGTCGCTCGGCCACACTCCATGCGATGGCCGCGGCGATCCGGCTGGTCGCGCCCGAGCTTGCCATCTTCGCTGTGGCTCCACGAGGCGGACCGCTGGCGCGAGACCTCGTCGCGCTCCGCGTCGACGCGCCCGCCTCACCGGCAGAGGTCGGCGACTGGGTCACCAGGATCGAAGCGGCGTCTGGCCCGAGGCTCGTGTTGGTGGACGATGCCGATCGGGTCGGTGGCCCGAGCTTCGCGACGCTCGCAGCGATCACCGACCGCAGTGTCAGCGTCGTCCTCGGCGGACAACCGGCAGCACTCCGGGCGGCCGCCCACTGGAGCGCACCGCTGCAGCCGTGGTCCCGGTCCGTGCTGATCCAACCCACGGCGAGCGACGGTGACCTCGTCGGCACCTCGCTCGGCACCCGACTGCCTCGGTTCCCCCGCCACCACGGGCTGCTCGTCGCCCGCGCCGAGACGACCAGAATCCTCGTCGCGACCGCCGACGCCACCGCCGGACGCGATCGGCCCGCTCCGACCCGTCCGAAGGACGACGCTGATGCGCGGTGAGGCGATCGGCATCGAGATCGGTCCGCTGTCGATGCGCGGCGTCCGACTCGCACCGGCTGCTCACGAACCCGTCGTCGCGGCGGAGGAGATCGCTCTCCGCCGGCTCGACGAGACGACGCTGATCGAAGGATTCGTGCGGCTGCGTGAGGTGATCGACGCCGGCGATCTTCCGACCCGGATCGCATACTTCGCGCCCGGCAACGTCCTGCAGACCGCGGACATCACCGGCGCGGACACCGACGAGCTGCGACGGCTCCGGTCCCGCCACGACGAGCGCAACGACGTCGCACGCACGTCACTCGTCGACAACGACGCACATCGATGGCTTGTCGCCACCACCTGGAACGAAGCGGTCGTCGACCGTCTCCGCCACGCAGCGACCGAGGCCGGCTTCGCCGATGTCGAGGTCGAGCCGGCACCCGTCGCGCTCGCCCGCACGCTGAGCTCCACCACATTGGTCGTCCACCGAACGGTCGACGCCGGCGCCGCCTGGTCGATGCTCTCACGCGATGGCCTCCCGCTCGCTGCGTCCACGCTGCGCGTCGACGCGACGCCGCCTCCGGCGCTCCATGTGGACACACCGCTCACGACGATCGTTCCGGTCGATCCGTTGACGCCGACCGAACGAGTCTCCGAAACGGTCCACTCCGTCGTCGCCGACACGCTGTCGGGAGCGAGACGCGAGGACGACATCGCGGCAGCGGTCGAGGACGAAGCAACCGATGGGCTCCACCTCGCCCCGTCGGTCGTCGGTAAGCCACTTCCGCCCCACCCCGAGCACGACCCGCGAGCACCGGTGCGGATCGCCGTTGCCGCCGGCGCCGCGATCGGCGCGGCCGGGCTCGGAACACGAGTGCGAAAACTCGATGCGGTCACGACACCGGCGTCGTCGGGCCGGATCGATCGGCGTCCGTATGCGGTCGCACCGGCGGATCCGGTCGTCGACGCACCGCAGACGCCAATGACATCGCCACGTCGTTCGTCGCGAGTGCTCGCGAAGCTTCGGAGTCGGCGGATACCGTCGGGGCGATGAGCGCCCAGGTCGAGACGACGGCGACCGAGTTGGCGACCGTGGTCGACGGCGTGACCCAGTACCGGTCACGTGTCGCGTCGATCGCCGAACGACACATCGGGACGGATCGCGATGATCTCGTCGCCGCGATCCACGAAGCAGAGCGGCAGTTGCGCGTCGCCGAGCGGGCCCTGACCCGAGCGGTCCGCACCGCTCGCTGAATACAGCGGCACCGACCGAGGCCACCGCCGAAAACAAGGCGACGGCCCCTTGGTGGAAGGGGCCGTCGCGCAGCGACGCCAGGCGGCGGATCCTGACTGTCGCGCATACCAGGTGGCGGGAACCTGGTCATTCGATGATGACACGACCGCTGACGCGGGCGCAAGTCAGTTCCG
>JBCBDK010000257.1:0-6168 GCA_038529675.1 Actinomycetota bacterium | reverse complement strand
CGACGGCGAGCCCGCTCCCACCCGGCATGGACCAGGTCCGCCGCGTGCTGGAACCCCTCGGGTGGCGCCACTGCGAGACCTACCCACTCACCCGGCTCTCGATGACCGGCACCTCGTGGGCACACCTCGACGAACCCGAGCGACTCGCACAGTGGTTCGTCTCCGAGTTCCACCCCGACGACTTCTCGGCCGGCTTCCGCCACACCGTCGAACGCATGCTCGCCACCGCCGCCGACCCGCTCGGTGACGAGCACCACCTCCTCCTCGCCGAACTCGACGCCGACCACTCGGTCGACGACGAGCACGCCGTGGAACTGCTGCCGGCACTCGTCGGCTGCTTCAGCCGACACCACGACCTCCCGACGCACACCGACTACCTCACACTGCTCGAGGAGTCGCCCGAGATGGCGTGGATCGCCACGGAGGGCACCGCGTTCAACCACGCCACCGACCGCGTCGCTGACGTCGAGGCGACGGCCGAGGAGGAGCGCATCAGCGGCCGTCCGATCAAGGAGCAGGTCGAAGTCTCGGGATCGGGCCGCGTTCGGCAGACTGCGCACCGCGCGACCATGGTCCGCCGCACGTTTCCTGCTCCCACCGACGCCACGGACGGCCCGGTGTCGACGACGGTGCCGGGCTCGTTCTTCGAGTTCATCGACCGTGCGCCACTCCCCGACGGCTCGCTCGACCTCGGATTCGACGCCGCCAACGCCCAGGGCATCTTCGCCATGACCCGACGCGACGCGGATGCGACCGCCGCCGAGTCGCACGCCGCCACCGAGTCGGCTCGTCCCCGACCTCGCCGTCTCCCCACGACCGAGCCGGGCACGATCGGCAGCGACGACCCGCCGGCGCGACTCGTCGCTCGGCCGGCGTTCACGTTCAAGGTCCGCCGGCGCCACCTCTCGGCGAAGCGCCAGGCCGAGTTCGAACGTTGGCTGGCTCAGTGGGGTGTTCCGGTCGACGGGCCGCCCGTGGACTGGGACGAGCTGTTCGACCGGAGCGCTCGCGGCCAGGTCGGCCGCAACTGCCTCGACATCGGCTTCGGCCACGGTGAGTCGACGATCCAGATGGCGATCGACGACCCCGACCTCGACGTGATCGGGGTCGAGGTCCACGACCCCGGCGTCGTCACCGTCCTCGATGCCATCGTGCACGAGCCGCTCCCGAACGTCCGCGTCGTGCACGGCGACGCGATCCGCTTTCTCCGCAGGGTCGACGCCAGGTCGCTCGACGTCGTTCGCATCTTCTTCCCCGATCCGTGGACGAAGGTCCGCCAGCACCACCGTCGGCTCGTGCGCGACGACATCGTCGCGGCGCTGACCGATCGCCTGCGCCCCGGCGGCGAACTCCACCTCGCCACCGACATCGCCGACTACGCCGAGCAGATGCAGGAGGCCTGCGACGCCGAGCCTCGACTCGCCGGCGGCGTGATCCCGCGACCGCGCGAGCGGCCACTGACCCGGTTCGAGCAGCGCGGCCTCGACGCAGGTCGTACCGCGGTCGACCTCCGGTACCACCGCACCTGACCGCCCGCACCGTGCCGGCATGAACGCGAAGGGTGCTCGCAGTGGGCGGAGCGTGGACAGGCTGTGACCAGATCTTGCGTCACGGTGGAGGCGGGTTCGGGCACACTGGATCCATGACCATCCTCCACGAGCTGTTGGCCGAACGCGGTGTGCTGCTGATCGACGGCGCGATGGGTACTGAGCTCTTCGCCCGCGGCCTGTCGTCGGGCGGCGCACCCGAACTGTGGAACGTCGACCATCCCGATCGCGTCGCCGCGGTGCACGCTGACTACATCGCCGCCGGCTCCGACGTGGTGCTGACCAACTCGTTCGGTGGCACCGGGTTCCGCCTGAAGTTGCACCAGCTCGAGGACCGCGTCGTCGAGCTGAACGAAGCGGCGGCAACCGTCGCGCGAGCGGCCGCGGACGCGAGCGATCGCCGCGTGATCGTCGCCGGCTCGATGGGGCCGAGCGGCGAACTGCTCGAGCCGATGGGGACCATGACGCCCGACACCTGCGCTGCGGCGTTCGCCGAGCAGGCCAAGGGCCTCGACGCAGGCGGCGCGGACGTGCTGTGGATCGAGACGATGAGTCACCTCGACGAGATGGCCGCAGCGATCGATGGTGTCCGTTCGGTCAGCGCACTGCCGATCTGCGCCACGCTCAGCTTCGACACGGCGGGCCGCACGATGATGGGTGTCACCGGCGCCGACGCCGCCACGCGTCTCGCCGAACTCGGCGTCGCGGCAGTCGGGGCCAACTGCGGCAACAACCTCGCCGACACCGAGGCCGCACTCGCCGAGATGCGGGCGGTCGACGCCGACATCCTCCTGATCGCCAAGGCCAACGCCGGGATGCCCGAGTGGCACGGCACCGACCTCGTGTACTCGGGTTCGCCCGAGGTGATGGCGGCGCACGCACACCGCCAGCGCGCCGCCGGCGTCCAGATCATCGGCGCATGCTGCGGCAGCTCACCCGAACACCTCGCGATGATGCGCCAGGTCCTCGACGGGGCGATCGAGCCACCACAGGTCGAGTTCGAGGTCGCCGTCACCAAGGCGGTCCCGAAGCGCGAGCGCAGCGGACGCCGACGTCGTCCGAGCGGCGGCGACTCGCCCGCCGGCGCCAGCTTCTGACACCGGGTTCACCTCGACTCGCCTGGCGGTTCAGTCGTCCCCTGCGGGCGAGACCGCAGCGACCACCACGGCCACGAGGCTCGCGGCCGAGAGCAACGCTCGGGCGAGATTCAGCCGATTCCAGGCGCCCTCGAAGTCACCCCGGGCGTCGGCCAACGCAGCGCTCGTCCGCTCGGTGACGAGGCCGAGTTCGTCGTTCAGCGGCACGTTCGCGGTCGCCGTGATCGCGAACACGGCCACGTAGGCGATCAGCGCGACGATGATCGCGTTGCGGCGTCGCCAGGTCGCCCGCGCATGGAGCGCGAGCGCGGCGCACAGCGCCGGAATGGTGCCGAAGAACACGATGCCGAACGGAGCGTTGCGGATCGTGTCGTTGATCGACTGGAAGGTCTCGACGTACACGACGTCGTCGACCTCTGCCAGCGCGGGCACGATCGAGAACTGGTACGTGAAGAAGAAGCCGGCCGCGAGCCCGACGAGCGTGCCCGCGACGACAAGACTCGCTCGGCGAGCTGCGTGGAACCAGCCCGGAGCGAGCATCGACGCTCGGACGCCGGACTCGGCCGGCCGATCCGTACTCGGCTCGTCAGCGACGTCGATGCCCGACGTCGGGCGAGCGATGGTGACCGGACGGTGGTCGCTCGTCTGCTTCATGGTGGCCTGCTTCATCGTGATCTCCTTATTCGTACTCGTACGTACGATTATAGATTGGTACGATCGAGTACGATTGTCAAGGATGACCAACTCCTCCGGCTCGCGACGAGGTCGGCTGCCCGCTGCGGAACGAGCCGCCCGTGAGCACGCGATCCTCGACGCCGCCGAGCAGGTGCTGATCGACGACGGCATCGAGGCGATGTCGATGCTCGCAGTCGCGCGTCGAGCAGGTGCATCGAAACAGACGCTGTACGCCTGGTTCGGCGACCGCGACGGATTGATCCGCGCCATCATCCGCCGCAACGCAGACGCGAGTGCGGAGACCATCGCCGCTGCGCTCGCCACCGACGCGCCGGCGACCGACGTCCTCACCGGCTACGCCACCGGCCTGCTCACGCTCCTCACCCGACCGCAGTCGATCGCCCTGAACCGAGCTGCGATGACGTCACCCGGGCTCGCGGCCGAGCTCCTTCGATCCGGACGGCATCGGGTGGGGCCCATCGTCGAGCGGTACCTGGCGCAGCTCCACGACGACGGCGTCCTCCACGTGCCTGATCCCGTCGATGCGTTCACCCTGCTGTACGGGCTCGTCGTCCGCGACACCCAGATCCGCGTCTTGCTCGGCGACGACCCACCGACCACTGACGAGATCCACGAACGCGTCGCCGCTGCGGTCAGCGCGTTCGTGGCCCGGTGCTCGCTCGACGCAACATGACGTTGCCTGCGGTGACGTGAACGACGGGGCGCCGGCTGGGATGGTCAGCGCACGGCCGCTGCGCGCAGTGCGAGTGCCCGAGCACGCGCGGCGATCGCGTCGTCGGCGACGACGGTGAGGTGGCCCATCTTCCGTCCTGGTCGGGGCTCGGCCTTGCCGTACAGATGCAGCCACGCATGTGGCGACTCGAGCGCCGCCGCCCAGTCCGGTGAGCGTCGCCGCCCGTCGGTGTCGAACCACAGGTCGCCGAGCAGGTTGACCATCGCGACCGCCGGGGCGGTCAGGTCGGTCGCCCCGAGCGGTAACCCGCACACCGCCCGGATCTGCTGCTCGAACTGATTGGTCGCTGCGGCGTCGAGCGTCCAGTGGCCGCTGTTGTGCGGTCGTGGCGCGAGCTCGTTGATGAGGAGCGTGTGTTCGCCGAGGTCGTCGTCCACGACGAACATCTCGACGGCCAGCACGCCCACGTAGTCGAGCGCATCTGCGATCGCCATCGCCAGGCCGGTCGCGCGGTCGGTGAGTTCCGGCCCGACGGTCGCCGGCACGACGGAGACGTCGAGGATGCCGCCGGCGTGGGCGTTCTCCGAGACCGGCCACGTGGCCTCGGCGCCGTCGGCGGTTCGGGCGACGAGCACGCTGACCTCGGTGCGCAGCCGGAGCCGAGCCTCGACGACGACGTCGACGCCGCCGAGCTCGGCGATCCCCGCGAGGACGCCGGCGACGCCGCCGCCGGCCTCGACCGGCGCCTGCCCCTTGCCGTCGTAGCCCAACCGTGCGGTCTTCACGATCGCACCGTCGGTGAGCAGCGATGCGATCGCCGCATCGTCGACCGCGGCGCCGCTCGAGTCGGCGCGGATGGCGAGGTGTGGCCCGACCGGGAACCCGTTCTCCACGAGGAAGCTCTTCTCCGCGATGCGATCCTGGGCGATCGCAACGGCGGACGGGCGAGGGAAGACCGGCACCACGCCGGCGAGCAGGTCGAGTGAGGTCGCGGGGGGATTCTCGAACTCGGTGGTGACGACGTCCGCGTCGAGCTGGAGCCGCCGCAGTGCCGACTCGTCGTCGTATGCGGCGACCAGGTGCTCGCCACTGATCACCCCAGCGGGCGCCGACGGGTCGGGGTCGAGCACGACGGTTCGGTAGCCCATCGACGCCGCAGCCATCAGCGCGTAGCGACCGAGCTGGCCGCCGCCGAGCATGCCGATCGTCGCGGGCGGGGCCAGCACCGGCACCATCGGACTCACCCCTCGGGCGGGAGCCGGGTCGCGGCGGCCTGGTCGCGGCGCTCGGCGCGATATGCGGCGAGGTGCTCAGCGAGCCGCTCGTCGTCGAGCGCGAGCATTGCCACCGCGAACAGCGCCGCATTGGTCGCGCCGGCCTCGCCGATCGCAAACGTCGCCGTGGGAACGCCGGCAGGCATCTGCACGATCGAATACAGCGAGTCTTGGCCGGCGAGATGGCGCGATGGCACGGGAACGCCGAGCACCGGCACGATCGTCTTCGCGGCGAGCATGCCGGGGAGATGGGCAGCACCGCCGGCACCGGCGATGATCGCCCGCAGCCCCCGACTCGCGGCCTGCTCGGCGTAGTCGAACATCTCGTCGGGCATCCGGTGGGCGCTCACGACACGGGCCTCGTGGCCGATGCCGAAGTGCTCGAGGATCTCGACCGCCCTCGACATGGTCGGCCAGTCGCTCCCCGAGCCCATCACGACGCCGATGTGCGGTCGCTCCTCGCTCACGGGCGCCGAGTGTAGGTCGCGCCGACGGACACCGGGTCAGGGCGCGCACGTGCGTGTCGGAGCGGGTCGAGCCTCGTCAGGCGGCGAGTTCGTCGACGACCACCGTCTCGACGACGGGTGCCGTACCACCACCGCCGTGGCCGCCGAACACGTTCGAGCGAACGTCACCGAACAGCAGGAAGAGGCCGATGATCACGGCGAGCAGGACCGCGCCGGCGATCACCCACTCCATCGTCGGCGAGATACGGGAACTCCGCCCCGCCGATTCGCCGCGCCGGGCAGTCGCATGCCCCTTCGACTCGGTGACGGCGGAGCCGGTCGCAACACGCTTCGTCTTGGACGCCATCAGCACATTCAAGCCGATCCGAGCGCGATCGTCAGCTCGTTCGCGGAACGTTCGGAGACGCTGCGTCG
>JBCBDK010000256.1:0-6168 GCA_038529675.1 Actinomycetota bacterium | reverse complement strand
CGGGCGCGAGTGGATGATTGGCGAGGAGGGCGTCGTCGTGCGCGACGTCGACCCCGACGGCACCGTTCGGATCGGCGGCGGCACCTGGATGGCACGTACCAACCGGGCGACACCGGTGGTCGCTGGCGATGTCGTGCGGGTGGCGGCGATCGACGGCGCGACCCTCGAGGTCGAGCCGCTCGAGGGTGCCGCGCAGGACTACCGCGAGCGGCGACGGGCCCGGAGCAGCGAGGGTCAAAGCGATGACATCACCACTGACAGTGCCGACGGTGGTGACGGATCCCGGTCATCGGACCACGGAGCGAACGACACCGCCGACCAGCCCGACGTCGCCGCCGATTCGCGCTGAATCAGTCGTTTGATGCGACAACAAGGGGCCTGAACAGGGAATCGTTCACATCGTTCAGCCGAATTTGTTTTCGTGAATCGAGTGAACTTCTCTTGACCCGGCGTTGGACACCACCTACCTTGAGAACTCGGGCGAGCACGCTCAGTGAGGGGCTCAGGGAGAGAAGGTGGCATCGTGAGCACGGCAGCACGGCGATTCGACGACTGGCAGGAGGTCGCTGCATGCGCAGGGGACGCGCAGGCGCTCTTCTACCCACCGCTCGCCGGTGAGCGCAAGAAGGCCAAAGCGATGCGTGAGCGTCGAGCGAAGAACCTCTGCGACCACTGTGCAGTGAAGGAGGAGTGCCTCGACCACGCACTCCGCAACGACGAGCGGTACGGCATCTGGGGCGGGCTCACCGACACCGAACGCCAGAACCTCGCCTCGATCAACCGCTGAGTCCGCGCTCGGCCCGCACCTCAGGCGCCGACGCTCGGCAGGCGCGGCCCGCCGATCCGCAGATCGTCACGGCGGCGCGTGACGCCCCGTTTGTCGAGTTCGGTCACGAGCGGCAACGCGTATTTCCGGCTGGCACCGGTGGCGTCCCGGAACTGGGCGACGGTGAAGCCGTCGGCGTGCTCGGCGAGCAGCGCCGCGGCGACGTCGGCGGCGCGATCGATCGTCCGTGCGTGGAACACGACACCCTCGAGCTGCACGATGTGACCTCGCCGCGCCATCTCTCGCAGATCGTTCCGATCGACGTCGTCCGTCGGCGGCGGCGAGAACCCACCGTCGAGCAGGACCCCGAGCACCGGATGGTCGGCATACGGATCGACGGCATCGGCCGGGCGCACGAGGCCGGCGTCGACGACGAGCTCATCGACCTCGGTCAGCGCCGCACGCTCGCGCTCGTCGAATGCCGCGAGATCCACGCCCGCCGGCCCCGCCTCGTCGACACGGGCCCGCACCGACTCGATCGTCTCGGCCAGCGAGTCGGGTGTGGTGACCCAGTGACCGAGCGTCGGGTCGACCCGCTCGCCGGTGAGCAATTCGAGGTGATCGACCGTGACCCAGCCGCGTTCGCGGACGACGCGCTCGACGCTGCGGTCGGGCGCCGCGCGCGACGCCCGGAGCACCGGGTCGATGTCGAGGACCTCGCCACCGCCGACGGTCTCGTCGCGGCCCGACTCGCGGAGCACGAACCGATCGCCGGGCAGCACGGGCAGCGGTTCGGGGAGAAAGAGCCGGACCGCACCGGTGGCACCCGGCGCGATCGCCTCGGTTCCGAGCACACGCATCCTGACGGCGTGTTCGCCAGCACCGACGTACGCGACGTAGGCACCGCGACGTGACACGTCGTGGTCGAGGGCGGCGAGCACCTCGAGCGCGGCGTCGAACCGTTCGGTGAGCAGCCAGCGATCTGGCTCGATCACCGCGTGGCCACGTGCGAAGTCGGTGTGGTCGACGCCATTGAGGTTGACCGCCACACGGTTGCCCGGTCCGATCGTGTCGACCGAGCTCCCGGCGGTCTGGATCGTCCGGATGCGGCCGCGGTGACCGCCCGGCTCCACGGCGATCGTCGTGTCGACGGTCAGCGACCCGCCGACGAGCGTGCCGGTCGCCACGGTGCCCGAACCCTTCGCTGCGAAGACGCGATCGACCCACAGCCGTGGACGGCCGCGATCCATCGCTCCGTCGGAGCGGACGAGCAGTTCGTCGAGCGCGGCGCGCAGTTCGTCGAGCCCGTTGTCCGGTCCGGCCGTGGTGGCCGCGACCGGGACGATCGGGGCGTGCTCGAGGAACGTGCCGGCGACGTGATCCTCGATGTCGAGCGTGGCCAGATCGACCATCTCGTCGTCGACGAGGTCGACCTTGGTGAGTGCGATCACGGCGTGACGGAGCCCCAGCACCTCGAGGATGCGGAGGTGCTCTTCGGACTGAGGCTTCCATCCCTCGGTCGCGGCGACGACGAACAGACACGCGGACACGCCGCCGACCCCCGCGAGCATGTTGCGCAGGAACCGGACGTGGCCGGGGACGTCGACGAAGCTGAGCTCGGCACCCGACGGCAAGCGGGTGTGAGCGAAGCCGAGGTCGATCGTGAGACCGCGTCGCTTCTCCTCCTCGAACCGGTCCGGATCGGTGCCGGTGAGCGCGAGGACGAGCGACGACTTGCCGTGATCGACGTGCCCCGCCGTCGCGACGACCGTCATCCGAGCCCTCGGAGCGCCTCGACCACGACCGCGTCGTCGGCCGGGTCGATCGACCGCAGGTCGAGCAGCGTGCGGTCGTCACTCGCCCTGGCGACGATCGGGATCGGGTGGTTCCGCAACGCGGTCAGGCGGTCGCCGGCCACCGAGAGCGCGACCGACGGCATCGTGACGCCCGGCGCCGACCCGGCGCCCGGCACGGCGTCGGTGTCGACGACTCGCACGTCGAGATCACTCCGGTCGGTACCTCCCACGATCGCATCCGCTCGCGTTCGGAGATCGTCGATGGTCGCGGCCACCATTCGCCAGAACGGGATGTCGGTCACGACCCGGCGGTCGAGGTAGGCCAGCGCGGTCGCCTGCAGCGACTCGAGCACGAGCCCTCCCGGACGGAGCGCACGCGCCAGCGGGTGACGCTTGCACGCCTCGACCAGCTCGCGTCGACCGGCGATGATCCCCGCCTGCGGACCGCCGAGCAACTTGTCGCCCGAGAACGTGATCAGCGATGCACCGTCCGCGATCGCCTGGGCGGCAGCGGGCTCGCCGTCGACCCACGCCGGCGGCGGGCCGTGCATCCACGGACAGGTGGCGTCGAGCAGACCGCTGCCGATGTCGGCGACGACCGGGACGCCGTGTTGCTCGGTCAGCGTGGCGAGCTCGGCGATCGACGTTTCCTCGGTGAACCCCTCGACGCGGAAGTTGCTCGGATGCACCTTCATCACGAGGGCGACGTCGGTGTCGCCGCGGCCGATCGCACGCTCGTAGTCGGCGAGGCGGGTCCGGTTGGTCGTCCCGACGTCGACGAGGCGCGAGCCGGACTGCTCCATCACCTCGGGCACGCGGAACGATCCGCCGATTTCCACGCTCTCGCCGCGACTGACCGGCACGTCACGGCCCTCGGCAAGCGCAGCGAGCACGAGCACGACGGCAGCGGCGTTGTTGTTGACGACCATCGCGTCCTCGGCCCCGGTGAGCCGGGCGAACAGCGAGCCGACTGCGGTCTGACGAGAGCCACGCTGACCGGTGGCGAGGTCGAATTCGACGGTGACCGCCCGCCCGGCCTGCGCGTCGCCCAACGGGGCCCGACCGAGGTTGGTGTGCAGTAGCACACCGGTCGCGTTGACCACCCGGGTCAGCAGCGTTCGCCGCATCGCCTCGGCGGCGGCGTGCGCCCGGTCGGTCACGGTGGCGGGTTCGCCCTCGGCGATCGCAGTGCGAGCAACATCGACGAGCAGTGCGTGTGGGAGTCCGGTGCTGCTCAGCGAGCGGGCCAGGCGGTCCACCGACGGTGGACGATCGACCGCAGTCATGTCCACCTCCGACGAGCCATCACGTCCAGCATACGGACCCAGCTGCGCCGACGATCCGTCGGATCGTGACGGGCAGCGCACGGTTTCGCCGGAGTTTCGGGGAGAATCAGGGCATGACGCTGCCCGTGCCGATCGTGCAACTCGACCCCGACCTTCCGCTCCCCGCGTACGCGCACGAGGGCGATGCGGGTCTGGACCTGTACGCCCGGGAGTCGGCCACGCTGGCACCTGGCGGCGGGCGGGCGCTCGTGCCGACCGGCATCTCGATCGCGGTCCCGATGGGGCACGGCGGCTTCGTGCTGCCGCGTTCCGGGCTCGCCCTCAAGCACGGGATCAGCGTGGTGAACGCGCCCGGCCTGATCGACGCCGCCTACCGCGGTGAGATCAAGGTCGTCCTGCTCAACACCGACCCGGACACGGCCTACGAGGTCGCCCGTGGCGATCGGATCGCACAGCTCGTGGTGCAGCGGGTCGAGCAGGTCGCCTGGCAAGTGACCGACTCACTCGACGGCATCGACCGCGGCGGCGGGTTCGGCCACTCCGGCCGCTGACCGCGGGCCCGGTTCCTCGGCCGCGAGCGACGGCCGGTCAGCCCCAGGCGAACACGGGCTGCTCGAGGTCGCCGACGCGGGCGTCATCGCTCGGTCGGCCGTCGAGGCAACGCCACCGGAACTGGAGCAGGACGGCACCGGTCGGGGCGTGGATGAGGTCGCCGGACAGCGGCAGCTGCACGACCGGCCGGTCGCTCTCGGGGATCTCGACGTAGCGGGGAGAGTCGCACCGCAGCAGCTGATGGAGGCCGACCTTGTACGCCGCGAGGACCTCGCCGGGATCGGGTCGGATCGCCACCCCGTCACCGCCCCACACCACGACGGGTGTCATCACGAAGCCGGAACGGGTGGCGTAGTCGTCGAGGACGCCGAGCACCGCCGACTCGTCGAGCTCGACGCCGACCTCCTCGTGCGTCTCGCGGAGCGCCGCCTCGATCGGCGCCTCGCCGTCGTCGAGTCGGCCACCGGGCAGTGCCCACTGGGAGGCGTGACGGCCCATGCGCGCCGGTCGGCGACACAGCACGAACGAGGCTCCGCCGGCCACGTTCACCATCCGTCCGTCGAGCACGGACTCCTCGCCCGGCTCGAACCCGGGGATCTTCGCCATGTCCGCGTCGTCGAACGCGTGCGGGTCGATGCGATCCTCACCGACTGCCGAGTCGACGAGGAGGATCGCCACCGCAGCGTGGCGTCGACCGTCGAGTGGCAGTTCGACTCGGTCGTGGGACCCGAGCCGGGCTCGGATGCGTTCTCGCAGATCGGTGTCGAAGCCGAGCGGAGGCGGGGCCGTCATGTGACGAGTCTGACCTAACGTCGTCGTGTGGCTCGGATCCGCCTGCACAACGACGACCTCGGGTACGCAACCAACTGCTTCGTCTGCGAACAGCGAAACTCGTCCGGTCTGCAGATCCCGTTCTTCCACGACACCGAGCGCAACGTCGTCGTGGCCGACTTCGAACTCGACCACCGTTTCAGCGGCGCGCCCACGATGCTGCACGGCGGCGTGGTGCTCGCCGTGCTCGACGAGGCGATGGCGTGGGCGTGCATCGCGATCGGCCGGCAGTGGGCGGTCACCTCGACCACCTCGACCGACTTCCATCGGGCCGTCTACGTTGACAAGCCGCACATGGTGGAGGCCGAGATCGTCGAACAGACCGACGCCGTGATCACGACCGAGGCGCGAATTCTGAACGCCAAGGGTGTCGTGCGTGCCGAGGGGCGGGCGACGTTCACACCGCTCGGCGAGGCCGAGATCAAGCGCGCGGCGGGTGTGGACCCGGACGCTCCGCTCGACGACTCGCTCCGCCTCGACTGACCGGGCGAGTCAGCCTTCGGGCGAGCCGAGCTCGAACAGTTCGAGGAAGTCGTCGGTGAGGTCGGGGGCGCCGTCGGTCGACGGAACGACGACGTCGATCGTGTCGTCGAGGTCGTAGTCGAACAGCATCGTCATGGCGAAGGTCGCGTTCTCGAACACATCGGCCGCCTCGTCCGCCTCCTCGGCGGGGATCGGCGAACCGGTCTCGTCGAGGATCTCCGGCATCGCCTCGAACAGCGCCGACATGTCGATGTCGAAGCGGACGATGTCGACAGCGCCGTCGGCGAGCGTGACGTCGACGTCGACCTGGATCTGTTCGAACACGTCGAGCATCACCTCGGCCGCCGCAGGGTCTGCGCCGAGCTCGGCGAGCCCACCGGCTTGGCCGAAGAGTGCCTCGGGGTCCTGGCCGAATGCGGCGCCCATCTCGGCGAAGTCGAGCGTGCCGTTGAAG
>JBCBDK010000255.1:0-6239 GCA_038529675.1 Actinomycetota bacterium | reverse complement strand
TCATCATGCCGCCGGGGAAGGCGTAGTTCTCGAGCACGACCTGGTGGATGATGCCCGAGCCGGGCCCCCAGAAGCCGATGCCGTACTTGGCCGACACCGAGCGGAGGAAGTCGTACACCTCGGCGTTCGCGTCGACGGCGACACCGAGGTCGATCTTGGCGCCGACCTTGGCCTGGATCAGGTGATCGCAGTGCACGGTCGACGGCACGGCGACCTCGGGCAGGCCGGCGGTCATGAATTGCAGCAGCGCCATCTGGGCCGTGGCGTCCTGCATCGCGACCCGGTCGGGGTGGAAGTCGGCATAGCTCTCGCCCCGCTCGAGCTCCTGATTCCGAGGGTCCATCAGGTGGTTGACGAGGATCTTCTCGGCCAGCGCGAGCGGGCGTCCCAGTCGCTCGTGAGCGATCGCGACGTTGCCCGGCAGGTCGGCGTAGACCGATTCGACGAGCTCGATGGGGGTGGATGCGCTCACGGATGCCATGTAGACAACTATAATACAAGTCGTGCCTCGAACAACCGGAGCGTCCGAACCCGCGTCCGGTTCCGAGCGGACGTCCACCGGCGGTCGTCGAATCCGCTACCAGGAGATCGCCACGGCGCTCCGCGATCGGTTCCGCAATCTGCCTGCCGGCTCGGTACTCGCATCGGAGTCCGACATGTCGGTGGAGTTCGATGCGTCGCGGGTGACGATCCGGCGAGCGCTCGAATTGCTCCGAGACGAAGGGCTCGTCGCGTCCCGGCAGGGCTTCGGGTGGTTCGTCGCCGGCGAGCCCGTGCGTCAGTCACTCGAGTCGCTCGGCACGATCGAGTCGCAGGTCGAAGGCGTCGGGAAGATCTCCGAGCGGCGGGTCTCCGAGTTCGCCTTCGAGCAACCGCCGGCACGCGTCCGACGGCTCCTCCACGGTGTCGATCAGGTCTTGCGCGTCAAGCGGGTGAACCTCGCCGACGGCGAGCCGTTCGCGGTCGTCACGGTGTGGTGCCCGGCCGACCTCGGTGCCTCGCTGTCACGTCGCGACGTCGAACGTCGCCCGTTCTACGAACTGCTCGACGTCGAGCTGCGCGGCGCCACCCAGACGATCGGCGCCGATGCGGCCGCCGAGGCCGATGCCGGGCTCCTCGGCATCCCGGTCGGTGCCCCGATCCTGCGATGCCAGCGGGTCACGACGGATCGTTCCGGCCAGCCCGTGCTCGTCAGCGAGCACCTCTTCCCGGCGCATCGCACCGAGTTCGTGGTCGACCTGCCGCAGGCCGCGCCGAGCATGACGCCATCCGGCCTCCGCCTCGTCGACTAGCGCGGCCGAACCCGCCCGAAAGCGCTCGGTCAGCTCGGGTCGAGCGAGATGCGATACTGGAGACTGGCGACCGGACGAGGGAGCGCTGGCGCACCGGGCATGACCGGTCCCGCCCAACCCTCTTCGATCACGTCGGCACCGATGCCGCACGACCAGCCATGTCGCTCGTAGAAGCCTCGAGCCCGCGGGTTGTCCCGCAGCACCCACAGCACGCCGTGTACGAACCGACGACGCAGGTGGGTCATGCACGCGTCCATCAACGCATCCGCCACGCCCGAGCCCCAGGCGTCGGGGTGCAGGTAGAAGCCGTAGATCTCGCCGCCGGCCGGAAAGCGTGGCGCACCGTCCGCACCGGTGACGGGATCAGCCTCACGACCCGCGTGGCCGAAGCCGACGACCCGGCCGTCGATCAGCCCGGCGAACAGTTCGTTCTCGGTGTCGCCGTCCGGCGGAGGACCGTCGCGAAGTCGTCGGTTCCATCCATCGTGACGCGCCTGACGCAGCGCCGGGTCGTCGAGCACCTCGTCGTCGATCACACCGCGATATGCGACACGCCACGCGTCGGTGTGGAGGTCGGCGATCGTGGCGGCGTCGTCGGGTCCGGCATGCCGGGTGGTGATGGAAGGCGCCACCGCACCACCCTGTCCGATCGGTCACCGCCCGACGAAGCGGGTTTCGGCGGTCAGCCGGCCGGTCGCCCAGGTCGACTCGTCACGAACTCGGCGTCGAGCCGTAGTCCTGCCACGGGTCGTCGCGCTCGCGGATCACCTCGCGGAACCCTCGCTCGTCGAACGATTCGGTCCACCGATACGCCTCCTCGGTGTGCCGGGTCACCCCGTCGAAGAACGTGCCGAGCAGCTGGCTGGTCCGGAGCCCCATGTTCTCGAAGGCCTGGTTGATCAGCAGCTTGTTGAGTGCGAGCTGGTTGGCCGGGATGTTGGCGAAGCGTCGAGCCTCCGCCTCGATCTCGGCCGAGATGTCGGCGGGATCGCACACGTGGGAGACCAGACCGATGCGATGCGCAGTGTCGGCGTCGATCGCCCGGCCGGTCAACAGGAACTGTTTCGCGTGCTCGAGCCCGAGCCGGTACACCCACATCATCGTCGTCGGCGTGCCGAAGATCCGGCTCGGTGCGTAGCCGATGTGCGCATCGGAGGCCATGTACAGCAGGTCCGCGCACAGGATCAGATCGGTCGCGCCGCCGATCGCCCAGCCGGTGATCTCGCCCAGGACGGGCTTCGGGCACTCCCACACCTTCATGAACCGACGGACGTTGTTGCCCATGAACTGGTAGTCGCGAACCGGATCCCAGGCACCCTCACGCGGCGACGGACCGCTCGCGCCGTACGGCGTCGTCCAGCCCGTTGCGTGCTCGTCGGTGGAGAAGTCGGTGTCGCCGGTGAGGTCGTAGCCCGCCGTCAACGTGCCGCCTGCGCCGCGGAGTACGACGGCACACACATCGGGCGACTTCGTCGCCGCATCGATCCCGTCGGCGATGCCCTGGATGACGGCATCGGTCAGCGTGTTCTTCTTCTCCGGGCGGTTCAGGGTGATGATCGCGATGTCGTCACGCTCCTCGTAGAGCACCACCGCAGCGCGATCGTGATCCGGCGTGGAGACGGTGTCATCGGCATCCATCGTCCGATGCTCGCAGAACTACGGTGAGCCCATGGCACTTGCGACGTCGCACGCCGTCGGACCAACCGAACCAGCGGTTCGTGAGGTCACGCTCGGTTCCCTGCTCGCGGAGGCCGCCGCAGCCGCGCCCGATCGGCCAGGGATCATCGAGGGCGTCGCCGACGAATCAGCACGACGGCAATGGACCTACGCCGAGTTCCTCGACGACGCACGTCGAGTCGCACGGGCATTGCTCGCCCGCCACGAGCCGGGTGATCGCGTCGCCATCTGGGCCCACAACATCCCCGAGTGGTTGCTCGTCGAGTTCGGTTGCTCGCTCGCCGGCATCGTGCTCGTCACGATCAACCCGGCGTACCGGGCGAACGAACTGCAGTACGTGCTCCAGCAGAGTCGGGCCCAGACGCTGTTCGTCGTCAACGACTTCCGGGGCAACCCGATGCGGGCGACCGCCGACTCGGTGCAGGCCGAGTGCCCGGAGCTCGCGGACATCATCTGTTTCGACGACTGGGACGACTTCGTCGCATCCGGCGACCCGGACCGTGCACTCCCCGACGTGCAGCCCGACGATCCGATCATGATCCAGTACACCTCGGGGACCACCGGGTTCCCGAAGGGCGCGTACCTCAAGAACGTCGGCCTCGCGAACAACGGTCACCACACCGGGTTGCGGATGGGTGTGCGCGAGGGCGGCGTGTTCGTCGTCCCGATGCCCCTGTTCCACACCGGTGGCAGCGTGTGCTGCACCGTCGGTGCGGTCGGTACGGCGTCGACCATCGTGCTCGTCGAGGCGTTCGAACCCGGTCTGGTGCTCGAACTGATGGAGACCTACGGCGGCACGGCCATGCTCGGTGTGCCGACCATGCTCGTGGCGATGATCGAACACCCTGACTTCGGATCGCGCGACCTGTCGTCGCTGGAAGCGATCTGTTCGGGTGGCTCGCTCGTGCCGGCGCCGTTGGTGACGCGGTTCGAGGAGGAGTTGGGCGCGCCGTTCACGATCGTGTTCGGCCAGACCGAGTGCTCGCCGGTGGCGTCGATGACACGCCCGGACGACAGCGTGAGCGACAAAGCGGGCACGATCGGCCCGCCGATGCCGGGGGTGGAGGTGAAGATCGTGTCGCCGGAGACGGGCGAGACGCTCCCGATCGGCGAGGTCGGTGAGTACTGCACCCGCGGCTACCACGTGATGACCGGGTACTTCGAGATGCCCGAACGTACGGCGGAGGCGATCGACGATGACGGCTGGCTCCACACGGGAGACCTCTGTGCGATGGACGATCGGGGCTACTGCACGGTCGAAGGGCGCTTGAAGGACATGATCATCCGGGGCGGCGAGAACATCTACCCCCGGGAGCTCGAGGACTTGCTGTTCTCCCACGATGCGGTCGGCGAGGTGGCCGTCGTCGGTCTGCCCGACGAGAAGTGGGGCGAGACCGTCGCCGCCTTCGTCCGACCTGCGCCTGGCGCTGCGGTCGACAGGAACGAACTGTTCCACTACGTCCGCGAGCACCTCGCACCACACAAGACGCCGAAGCACTGGTTCGCCGTCGAGGAGTTTCCGCTGACCGGATCCGGCAAGATCCAGAAGTACAAGTTGCGCGAGCAGTGGCAGGCTGGGGACTGGAGCGAACTCTGATGGCAGACAACCCGATCAGCAGGATGTGGCGGACCTTCCGTGCGGTGGCACAGTTCGACACGTTCGAACCGAACCCCGACAAGCGACGCCTGAAGCGGATCGCGTCGATCGAGGACTACCGGCGCGTCGCCAAACGGCGGCTGCCCGGCGGCGTGTTCGACTACATCGACGGTGCCGCCGAGGACGAGCGCACCAAGCAGGCCAACGCCGACGGATTCGACGCACTCGAATGGCGACCGCAGATTCTGCGCGACGTCAGCTCGATCGACACGACGACCACGTTGCTCGGCCAGCCGCTCTCGATGCCGCTCGTCGTCGCGCCCACCGGCTACACCCGCATCGCCCACTCGCAGGGCGAGCTCGCCGTCGCCCGCGCCGCCGAGCGTGCCGGCGTGCCGTACGCACTCTCCACCATGGGCACCCGGTCGATCGAGGACGTCGCCGGCGTCAGCGACGGCAACAAGTGGTTCCAGGTCTACATGTGGCGCGATCGTGGACTCGTGCGGGAGCTGATCGAGCGCTCCGCCGCTGCCGGGTACACGACGCTGTGGCTCACCGTCGACACCGCCGTGCTCGGCCGCCGCGAGCGCGACGTCCGCCGCGGGTTCGAGCTGCCACCGCGGATCGGTCCGCGGACGCTGATCGACGGGGCGGTCCACCCGGCGTGGACGATCGACTTCCTCCGCAACGACCCGATCGTGTTCGCCAACCTCGTCAACTCGTCGGTGCCCGACGGGTCGGAGCCGATCGCGCTCGCGAAGAAGGCGAAGAGCCAGTTCGACCAGTCGATGTCGTGGGACTCGGTCGAGTGGTTGCGCAGCATCTGGGACGGGCCGATCGCGCTGAAGGGCATCCAGACCGTCGGCGATGCGAAGCAGGCCGTGGCGCTCGGGGTCCAGGGCGTCGGGCTCTCGAACCACGGCGGCCGCCAGCTCGATCACGCGCCGATCCCGATCGAGCTCGTCGAACCGGTTCGTCAGGAGATCCAGGATCAGGGTGAGATCATCTGCGATGGCGGTGTGCGCCGCGGCGGCGACATCGTGAAGGCGCTCGCCCTCGGCGCGGACGCCGTGTCGATCGGGCGGCCCTATCTGTACGCGCTCGGCGCCGCGGGCGAACTCGGGGTCGATCACCTGCTCACGTACTTCCGCGAGGGGCTCGAGCGCACGATGGCGCTCACCGGCGTGCGTTCACTCGCCGAGATCGATCGCAGCCTCGTCGCCTGGAAGCGCTGACGACCGGTCGCTGGCCGCGTTGGTTCAGTCGAGCACGGTCGGTCCGTCGGTCGTGAAGTCCGGCGCCTCGTCGAGCAGTCGGTCGAGGACGTAGCCGACGCGCTCGCCGGTGGCGGGCCGCTCGATGTCGGCGAACGACAGCGTGCTGCCGTCGGCCGCGATCGCCACGACGATCGTGACACGTCCGTTCGGGGCCCCGGCGGCGAGACCGACCGAGGACAGCCACTGGTCGCGGGCGGCTGAGTTCGCTGCGGCGAATGCTTCGTCGTCGAGCGACCACAGTGATGAGCCGGCACCGGCATCGATGTGCTCGGCGACGGGCCCTGCGAGGAGGTCGTCGGTCGTCAGTGGGCGGTCGAAACCGAGCCGGCTGAGCCCGGCGACGTCGGCGGTCTCGACGGGGTCCCACGGCAGGTCCGGAGCGAGCCGAGCGACGGT
>JBCBDK010000254.1:0-6242 GCA_038529675.1 Actinomycetota bacterium | reverse complement strand
GTTGTTGTTTCCTTCTCTTCCTCGGGGAATTATTTTGAGGAGTCTTCTCCTTCGACGACGACGACGAAGGCACCGGCGCCGCCGACGCCGTACACGGACAAGTCCCTGTCCTAGAAAAACCGATACTATTATACGTACCACGACGGGAAGAGGACGCGGCCGGCCGCTTCGAAGAGGCCGAAGTGGACGGCTTGGAAGCGGTCGTTGCAGAGGTGGCGCCAGGGCCAGGCGTAGACGTGCAGCTGGGTGGCGGGCCGGCCGTCCTTGTCGACGAGGGCCTTGGTTCGCATGACGATCCCCGGTGTGCAGAACCCGCACTGCAGGGCACCGCACGCTGCGAACGCGTCGGCGTATCGCTGCACCTCGTCGTCGGGCAGGCCCTCGAGGGTCACCACCTCGGCGCCGACCACCTTGTCGAGCAGCGTCGAGCACGCGATGCGCGCCTTGCCGTCGATGAGCACGGTGCAGCAGCCGCACTGCCCCGACGGCGAGCACCCGTCCTTCGGAGAGGTGACGTCGAGTTCGTCGCGGAGTGCGGACAACAGATGCTCGTGATCGCCGATGACGGTCACCACCTCGCCGTTGAGCGTGAACGTCGTCCCGACGTCGGCGTCGTCGGAGGCTCGGGTATTCGGTTCGTCGACGGTGGTCATGTCGCCTCGTGAACGGGTCGGGTTGAGCGGGTCTGATCGTGGTTGAGGTCGAGACGACCGGGAAAAGCTTCGCCAGCACGCACGTCGCCAGACACCAGGACGTCCAGATCCTTCGGCTCGAGGCTGGTGGACTCGGTCTCGATCGCGGCCTGGACGAGCGACGTCGACTCGGTCGAGGTGATCCGTCCGTACATCTCGGGGCGGCGGTAGCGGTCGAAATCGAACAGCGTCCTCTTGTACCGATCGCACATGTCGAGATCGCACCGGGCGACCACGAGCTCGTCGCCGATCGAGGTGGCCTGGGCGACGATCTGACCGGATGGGGCGATGATCGCGGTCTGCGCGAGCGACTCGACACCTTCCTCGATGCCGCCCTTCGCCACACCCACGACCCACGTGCCGTTCTGGTACGCACCCGCCTGCATCACCAGGTGGTTGTGGAACGATTGCAGTGGATTCTGCGATGGGTCGGGTGCGTAGTCGAGCGGGGTGTTGTAGCCGATGAGGATCATCTCGGCACCCATCAACCCCATCACCCGGTACGTCTCGGGCCAGCGACGGTCGTTGCAGATGGCCATCCCGATCGTCCCGCCGAACGCCTCGTGGACGTCGAACCCGTCGGGCGATTCCTCGAAGTATCTCCGTTCCAGATGCTGGAACCTGCGCCACGGCTCGTGCTCCTCGTGGCCGGGGATGTGCACCTTGCGGTAGTGCCCGACGATGTCGCCGCCGCGGTCGACGAGGACGTACGTGTTGTAGCGGTGGGTGACGCCGGCCTCGTCGGGCGGCGTGAGCTCGGCGTAGCCGAGGCAGAACCCGACCGCGAGCCGCTTCGCCTCCTCGAACAGCGGTGCGGTGGCCGGGCTCGGCATCTCGGTCTCGAAGTACGCATCGTGACCGCCGACGTCGTCGGTGTACCAGCGGGGGAAGAACGTCGTGAGCGCGAGCTCGGGGAACACGACGAGTTCGCATCCGTACTCTGCGCCGCGGCGCAGCAGCACGAGGAGCCGATCGACGACCGTGTTGCGGTCTTCGTCGCGACCGATCGGTCCGAGCTGCGCAGCACCGACGACGACCTGGCGCGTCACGACGACACCTCCGCCGTGGCCCCATCGGGAGCGGCCGGGACCGGTTCGTCGAGCGGGAGTCGGGCGAGGGTGAGCATCGTGTGCAGGAGGACGTCGGCGCCGGCGGCCAGGTCGTCGGGCTCGGTGTACTCGGTGACGTTGTGGCTGATCCCGTCGACGCTCGGCGTGAACACCATCGCGGTCGGACACACGCGGGCGAGCATCTGGGCGTCGTGGCCGGCGCCCGACGGAAGACGCCGCACGGTGTGACCGAGCGACCGGGCGCTCGACTCGACGACGTCGACGACCCGTTCGTCGAACCGCACCGGCTCGAACCGGGCGAGCGACCGCAACTCGACGGTGCAGCCCTCGGCATCGGCGGCCTCGGCGACGAACGCCCGGAGTTCGGCTTCCGCTCGTTGCAGCGTCGCGTCGTCAGAGTTGCGGAGGTCGACGGTCATCGTGACCGACGACGGACCCACGTTGACGAGGTTCGGCGTGTGGCTCACGACGCCACAGGTCGCGACCTGCGCGCCGCCGAACCGCTGGGCCAGCTCCCGCACGAAGACGTTGATGCGCGATGCGACGTACCCGGGATCGCGTCGCAGCCGCATCGGTGTGGTGCCGGCGTGCGCCGACCAGCCGGTGATGGTCAACTCGGTCCACGAGATGCCCTGCACGCCGGTGACCGCACCGATCGTGATGCCTGCGTCCTCCAACACCGGACCTTGCTCGATGTGGAGCTCGACGAACGCGTGCGGGACCGGGCCGGGAACCGGCCCCGGGCCGCGGTAGCCGATGCGGTCGAGTTCCGCTCCGACGGTCGCGCCTGTGCGGTCCTCGATGTCGAGCGCGTCCTCGATCGCCATGCCGCCCACGTAGACCAGTGAGCCGAGCATGTCCGGTGGAAAGCGGGCGCCTTCCTCGTCGGTGAACCAGGCGACCGCGAGCGGTCGGTCCAGTGTCAGCTCGCCGCGCTCGATCGCCGTCGTGACGGTCTCGATCACCTCGAGGCCGGCGAGGACACCCAGGTTGCCGTCGTACTTGCCGCCGGTCGCGACCGTGTCGATGTGCGAGCCGGTCATGACCGGTGCCGAGCCGGAGGGGTGCGGCATCACGGCGATCGCGTTGCCGAGACCGTCGATCGTGACGTCGAGGCCGAGGTCGCGCATCCACGACAGGACGAGGTCGCGCCCGGCTCGATCCTCGTCGGTCAGGGCGAGGCGGGCGCACCCATCGGTGCCCGGGATCGCGCCGATCTCGCCGAGCTCGGCGATCCTGGACACCAGACGGTCCCGCTCGACGCGTAGACCCGCTGACGCGACGCGCACATCGATCGGCGCTGCAGACGCAAGGACGGGGTCGGCCACGCGCGCGAACGTACCAGTCCGCATTTACAAAACGTCAACGACTCTGGTGAACGCTGGGTTTCGCCGCGCTGCGGATCTAGGTTCGCGCTCGTGAGCGGTACCGGCCACGCATCCGTCGACCCGTCGACCCGGTCCGAGTCGACCGAGTCGACCGACGAGGCGCGCTTGGAGGTGTTCGTCGAACCGTTCGCGGAGGCGCGACCCGGTCCGCACGTCACCGCCGCGGTCGCAGCGATCGAGGCGGCGGGTCTCGAGGTCGATCTGGGCGCACTCGCCACGACGGCCGACGGTCCGCTCGACGACCTCGTCGACGCGGCGGGAGCGACGCTTCGGGCGGCGTTCGCCAACGGCGCCACGGCGATCCAGCTTCGCATCGAACGCACAGGTTGAGGCGGTCGGCGCCGGATCGGAGCGTCGGCGCATCGCGAGCGGAACGACTGCTCGCCGTGTCGGGAAGCGGCGGAGGGACCCGAGTCGGGCCCCTCCGTCACCATCTCCCGTGTTGGTGACAGTACGGATCGGATCGGCAGCGCAACAGGGGTACGCGGAGTGGATCGATGGCGGTCACGAGAACGAGATGCATCCGTCATCTCTTCGTAACGTCAGCCTTGGGCATCGTGAGTGTTCGTCGATGAGCGGCCGGAGCTCGCCTCGATCCGGTCGCCGAACTGTCGGCGCGCGAGGCTGGGTTCATGCCTGAACACGCCGCTGACGGTCGCTTCGACCACGACCTCGTCATCCGCCATGGCGACCTCGTCGACGGGACCGGTGCGCCGATCCGGCCGAACACGACGGTGGCGGTCGACGGCGATCGCATCGCGGCGGTCGTCGACGGCCACGACGATGGGTCGATCGGCCGGGGACGGCGCGAGATCGACGCGACCGGACTGCTCGTGACGCCGGGGTTCGTCGACATCCACACCCACTACGACGGCCAGGCGACCTGGGACCCCGAACTCGAACCGTCGAGCCCGCACGGCGTGACCACGGTGGTGATGGGGAACTGCGGGGTCGGGTTCGCACCGGCCCGACCCGACGAACACGACTTCCTCGTCGAGCTGATGGAGGGAGTCGAGGACATCCCCGGGGCTGCGCTCTCGGAGGGGATGTCGTGGGACTGGGAGTCGTTCCCCGAGTATCTCGATGCGCTCGATCGGCGCGAGTTCGCGGTGGACGTGGCGGCGATGATCGCCCACGGCCCCCTTCGTGCGTACGTGATGGGTCGCCGCGGCGCCGACAACGAACCGGCGACGTCCGACGACATCGCACAGATGGCGCAGCTCGTTCACGAGGCGGTCGAGTCGGGCGCGATGGGCTTCTCGACCAGCCGAACGATCACCCACACGGCGATGACCGGTGAGCCCGTACCCGGGACCTTCGCTGCCGAAGACGAGTTGTTCGCGATCGGCCGTGCACTCCAGCGGGCCGGCAAGGGCGTGTACGAGATCGCGCCGGCCGGCGTGGCGGGGGAGGATCTCGTGGCGCCGCCGAAGGAAGTCGAGTGGATGATCCGACTCGCGGACGAGATCGGTCGGCCGGTCACGTGGCTGATGCTGCAGAACGCGTTCGCACCCGACGACTGGCAGGAGCTGATGCAGCTCAGCAGCGATGCCCAGGAGCGCGGCAAGCAGGTCGTGCCGCAGGTGGCGGGGCGACCGTTCGGCATCCTGATCGGGCTCGCCACGAAGCACCGGTTCCTCGAGTGCCCGAGCTTCCGGCCGATCCGGGAGCTGCCGTTCGCCGAGCAGGCCGCGGCGATGGCCGACCCGGCGTTGAAGGCGCGGATCATCGCCGAGTCCGAAGCGCTGGTCGACCGGTTGCGCAAGACCGACCCGCTCCGGGCGTTCGTCGCCGACGCGTTCGACCGGCAGTTCGAGCTCGGCGATCCGGTCGACTACGAGCCCACGCCGGACCGGTCGATCGCAGCGATCGCCGAGGCTCGTGGCGTCCGTCCGATCGAGGCGTTCTACGACGAGCTGTGCGAGCGGAACGGTGAGGCGATGTTGATGATGCCGTTTCTCGGCTATGCGCACGGCAACGGCGATGCGCTCTACGAGATGCTCACGCACCCCGCCGCAGTGCTCGGCCTGGCCGACGGCGGTGCACACGCCAACTTCATCTGCGACGCGTCGACACCGACGTGGATGCTCACACACTGGGCTCGCGACCGCGAGCGTGGTCCGCGTCTGCCGATCGAGACGGTCGTGAAGAAGATGACCGCCGACACCGCTGCGCTGTTCGGGTTCACAGACCGGGGAGTGATCGAGGTCGGCAAACGGGCCGACCTGAACGTGATCGACCATGGCCGGCTTCGCCTGCGCGAACCACGTCTCGTGAGCGACCTGCCCGCCGGCGGAACCCGACTCCTCCAGGCCGCCGAGGGCTACCGGGCGACGATCGTCCGCGGTGTCGTCACCCGGGAAGACGACGAGTTCACCGGCGAACACCCCGGCCGCCTCGTCCGCAGCTGAGTACGAGTGGTGCGCTCCCGGCAGTGCTGCGTGGCCGGAACGCCGCCGTGCGGAGCACTCGAGGGGGTTGGATCGTGCCGCGCAGGGTGCGCTCGCAGAAGGCCTGCGTGGCCGGAACGCCGCCGTGCGGAGCACCCGAGGAAGGGGCTTCGCCGCGACCGAGGAGAACTCACACGCGTTCGATGATGATGGCGGGGGCCATGCCGCCGGCGGCGCACATCGTGACCAGGCCGACCTGCTTGTCCTGACGCTCGAGCTCGTCGAGCACGGTCCCGATCAGGATCGCCCCGGTCGCGCCGATCGGATGGCCGAGCGCCATGGCGCCGCCGTTCACGTTGACCTTGGAACGATCGAGGTCGAGGTCGCGCATGAACTTCTCCGACACGACGGCGAACGCTTCGTTGACCTCGAACAGATCGATGTCGTCGATCGTCATGCCGGCCTTGGCCAGTACCTTCCGTGCCGCCGGGACTGGCGCGTTCAGCATCAGTGTCGGGTCGTCACCCATGTTCGCGGTGGCCACGACCCGCGCCCGCGGTGTCAGATCGTTCGCCGCGGCGGAGTGCTCACTGGCGAAGAGGATCGCCGCCGCTCCGTCGACCACACCCGACGAGTTGCCGGCGTGGTGCACGTGGCGGATCTCGAGGTCCGGGTACTTCTGGTTGATCAGCTCGCGGAACG
>JBCBDK010000253.1:0-6258 GCA_038529675.1 Actinomycetota bacterium | reverse complement strand
TCGGTGTCGGCGGTGGTCATGGCGGGCTCCTCGGTTCCTGACGGCGGCTCGTCAACAGCTGCTCATGAAGTGTTCGGGGCGAACCGTCGTCGGGATGAAAATTACCCACTAAACGACACTTAAACACCCTTCAGCAAGAAATTCTGCTCAGATCGCAGTACCGTGCTGAACGTGACCGAGCACGACCGAATCGATCTGCAGGCAGCCGCGTCGAAGCTCGGCGTCCATTACCAGACCGCCTATCGGTGGGTTCGTGGCGGCAGGCTCGCGGCCGAGCTCGTCGACGGCCGCTACCTCGTGCGTCTCGCAGACGTCGAGCGGTTCGACCGCGAGCGGTCGACTCCGGCGAGGCCGACGCCCCCCAGCGATGCCCGCGTGGGGCGCCAGTCGGCCGCACTCCACGAGGCGCTGACCGAAGGTGACGAAGCTCGGGCCCGTGCGATCGTCACCCGGCTCGTCGCCGACGGGCTCGATCCGATTGCGCTGATCACCGACGTCCTGAGTCCATCGCTGCGCGAGATCGGTCGAGCCTGGCACGAGGGTGAGGTCGACATCTGGGTGGAGCATCGCGCGTCGGCGATCGTCGAGCGAGCGCTCGGTGACATCACCCCGAATCCGAGAGGTCGACGTCGGGGGACTGCCGTGGTCGCTGCGGTTTCCGGCGACCGCCACGGCCTGCCGACGTCGATGGCGACGGTGGCGTTGCGGTCGTCGAACTGGAACGTGCATCACCTGGGCGCCGACACCCCGCCGTCGACCCTCGCAGCGTTCGTCGACGAGCACGAGATCGATCTGGTCGTGCTGTCCAACACGAGCCCCGAAGTCGCCGGTCTCACCGAGGAGACGGCCGAGTCGTTGCGGGAGGCGGGCTACCGAGTACTGGTGGGTCGGCCGGGGGCGACGCTGCGCGACCTCGTCGATCAGGCAGCCCAGCTTCGGCGTCGCGCTGCGTGATCCGGCGGTGAGCGATACTGGCCGCGATGCCGGCCGGTTCGCACCTCCCGCTGTGGCCCTCCGTGGGTTCGGAGCGGTTGACCTGGCTCGTCGCCGAGGGCGGCGATTCCCGGCGTTCCAACCGAGGCCGACCGTACGACTCGGCGGTGGTACCGGAGATCGCCGACGCCGAACTCCTGCTGCCCTCTGAGTGCGCGCTCATCTCGGAGGACGTCCGAACCGCGATCGCGTCGTTCGACCTGCGCGTCGGTGAGGTGCTCGCGCCCCTGGAGGCGCTGCTCGTGCGAATCGAGTCGGCTGCGTCGTCGCGGATCGAGAACGTGGCGGCACCGGTACCTGAGCTCTTCGTCGAATCGATCGATGCCGACGGAGGGCGCTCGGCGACGGAGGTGATCGGCAACGTCGATGCGACGACCTCGGCGATCGTGCTCGCCGAGGACATCACGCCGGCCACGATTCTCGACGTCCATCGTTCGCTGCTCCGCTCGACGAACCCGGTGATCGCCGGACGATGGCGCGACGAGGTGGTGTGGATCGGTTCGTACGCGGCGGGACCACCCGGGGCCCACTTCGTGCCGCCAGCCGTCCGCCGGATCGAACCGGCGATGCAGGATCTGTGCGACTTCATGGGTCGGACCGACATCCCTGTGTTCGTGCAGGCGATGATCGCCCACGCCCAGTTCGAGACGATTCACCCGTTCCCCGACGGCAACGGCCGGGTCGGTCGCGCCCTCGTGCACGCCATGCTCCGGCGTGACGGGCTGACCAAGTCGGCGACGCTGCCGATCTCGGCCGGCATCGTCTCGCAGAAGCATCGGTACTTCCAGGCGTTGACCGAGTACCGCGACGGCGACTTCGTGCCGATCGTCGAGCTGGGCGCGGATGCCACCTTCGCTGCGCTCCGCAACGCGACGCACCTCTTCCACGACGTCCAGGAACTCGAACGCGAGTGGCGAGAACGAGCGAGCGGGATCCGTGCCGACTCGGCGATCCACAAGATGATCGGTGTCTTGCTCGCTCGTCCGGTCCTCGCCATCGACGACGTCGCGGAGCTCACCGCCACGTCCCACGCGACGGCCCGATCGACCATTCGCACGTTGTCGGACCTCGATGTGTTGCGCCCGGTCGCGGTCGCCGATGACGGGAAGCCGCGTTGGATGGCCCATGAGGTGATCGATGCGGTCAACGGGTTCACCGACCGGTCGATCAATCCGTTCGGCCGCCACTGAGCGGAGCGATCGCGGGCAGCTCGTTGGCTACGGTCCGCTCGGTGGACCCACGCATGGTCGCCGACCTCCCGACACCGGCGCTGGTGGTCGACGCCGCAGCGTTCGAGCACAACCTGGCGGCGATGGATCGCGTGCGGCCGGGGACCTCGCTCCGGCCGCACGTCAAGGCGTTCAAGTCGACCGCGTTGGCAGCTCGACTGGCTGCCGACGGACACACGGCGTTCTGCGCGGCAACACCCCGCGAGATCGAGGGGATGGCGGCGGCCGGGCTCGGCGACGACCTGCTGCTGGCCAACGAGTCGGTCGATCCGATTCGGCTGGCCGCACTCGCCGGCCTCCATGCGAACGTGACCGTGGCGGTCGACTCCGTTCCGGTGCTCGACGCAGCGATCGCTGCAGGGATCCGCTCGGTGCTCGTCGACATCGACGTCGGTCTGCCGCGGTGCGGCTGCGACGTCGAGGTGGGGCAGCGGTTGGCCGAGCAGGCCCGAGGCGCCGGTCTCGACGTACGCGGTGTGATGGGCTACGAGGGACACCTGATGATGGTCGGCGACCGTGCCGAACGGGTCGCACGGGTCGAAGAGGCGATGGCGACGCTGCTCGACGCGAGTGAGCGCATCGGCGGCGACATCGTGTCGGGTGGTGGCACCGGCACGTTCGACACGAACACCTGGTGCACCGAGATCCAGGCCGGCAGCTACACGCTGATGGACACGCACTACGACACGTCTGACCTGCCGTTCCGCCCTGCGCTCGGGATCCTCGCCACCGTCGTCTCGACGTCACCGAAGGGGTGGATCGTCGCCGACGCCGGGCTGAAGGCACAGGGACTCGATCACGGCAACCCGAGTTGGGTCGGGCCCGGCGACGCGCCCGGCCGCGTCATGTACTGCTCGGACGAACACGTCACGCTGCTCCCCGACGATCTGTCGGCGTGGTCGGTCGGGAGCCGGGTCGTGCTCCACCCGGCGCACGTCGACCCCACCGTGGCGCGCCACGAGACGATGTGGCTCGCCGACGGCCCGGGCCCCGACGCCGCGATCGTCGATCGATGGCCGGTCGACCTCCGCCACTGGTGACCTCGGGCCGGCACGGCCGTCAGCTCGTCGGGACGACGAGTGCCTTCTCGCCGGTGGCCATCGCGGCGTACGCACGCGCGTGGTCGGCCGTGACCGCCTCGTCGAGTGAGACCCGCGTGCCGTACTCGCTGGCAAAGGTGGTGGTGATCTCGTCGGCGACCCGCTGCCGCAGCCGCTGGACCTCGTCGCCGATCGACGCAAGGAACGGCGTGAGGAGCCAGCCGCCCACCGACCACGACAGCCCGAACCGCTGCTTCAGCACGATCGGGCTCGGATCGAGCCGGCCGTAGACGTAGACCTGCTTGCGGGTGTCGGATCCGTACCGGCTGTACTCCTGACCTTCGCTGCCAACCCGCTCCATCACTGCGAGGATCGTGCCGGCGAGCTCGCCGCCGCCGATCGCGTCGAAGGCCAGCGTTGCGCCGGTGGCCCGAAGCGCGTCGGCGAGGTCGCTCTCGAACGAACCGGAGGAGCTGTCGACGACGTGCTCAGCTCCCTGCGACTCGAGCAGTTCTGCCTGTTCGTGTCGCCGGACGAGGTTGACGAGCGGGATGCCGTCGGCGAGGCAGATCCGGTTCAACATCTGGCCGAGGTTCGATGCACCCACCGTGTGGATCAGCCCGGTGTGGCCCTCCCGACGCATCGTCTCGGTCATCCCCAGCGCGGTCAACGGGTTGACGAACCACGCGGCGGCCTGCTCCGGCGTGGTGCCGTCGTTCATGGCCAGGCATTGGCTGTGGTGCAGCACCCGGTACTCGGCGTAGGCATCGCCGGAGATGAAGCCGACGACCTTGCCGTCGAGCGCGGCCGCCGCGTCGGAGCCGCCGGTTGCGATGACGGTGCCGGCGCCCTCGTTGCCGCACACCATCGCACGGTCGAAGCGAGGCGTCATCGACTCCAGTCCGGCGACGATGCGTCCGGTCACCGACCCGTCGCCCTCTTGCGCTTCCGCGAGGTCGGCGCCGGCGAACATCAGCCCGAGGTCGGATGGATTGATCGGCGCCGCGCCGACCTCGACGAGCACATCGTCGGGTCCGAGCGTGCGCAGCGCCTGCTCCCGGATCGACAACGTGATGTCGCCGTCGGCGGTGAGCGTCGAGACGAGCTCGCGGGTGGTGGTCGGCAGTGCGGTGGCCATCGGCCCATCCTGACGTGCGCCGAGCGCAACGCCAAGGCGAGCCGGCGACCGCTGTTTCGTGTTCGTCTCCTGCTTGGTTCGTGTGTCTTGGCTGGCGCGACGCTGCGACCTGCTCTTGGGTGGTAGCTGGCATCGGGCGACGGGCTCGGTGCACGAACCGCCAACACAGGGAGAACCCCACATGTCCGCACTCACACCCTCCGTCTCCGGCAGCGAGCAGCCCGCTCGCCGTCGCAGCCTCGGTCGCCGCGTCGGCGCGATCGCACTCACGACCGGCGCCGTCGCCGGTGCTGCGCTGGTCGTCGGCACACCCGGCTCGGCGTCGTCGAACGACACCGTCGCCGTCCGTGTCACCATCACCAACCTCGCCCCGGACGGCGGCACGATCCAGACGCCGGTCTGGGCGGCGCTGCACGACGGCGGCTTCGATGTCTACAACCGTGACGAGCCGGCGAGTCCGGGTCTGGAGCGGCTCGCCGAGGACGGCAACACCGGCCCGATCAGCGAGGAGTTCGCGATGTCCGGCGCAGGGACCGACACGACCGTGTTCGGCGCCGGTGGCCCGATCTTCCCCGGCGAGTCGGCCTCGCATCTGTTCGTCGTGAGTGGCGAGGAGGCGTACTTCAGCTACGCCTCGATGGTGATCCCGAGCAACGACGCGTTCGTCGCCAACGGCGACCCGCTCGCCCACCAGATCTTCGAGGACGGCGAGCTCGTCACGTCGAGCTTCACCGTCACCGGTGCGGAGGTGTTGGACGCCGGCACCGAGGTCAACGACGAGATCCCGGAGAACACCGCGGCGCTCGCACAGGCCGCACCGGACACCGGCGTGGTCGAGGGCGGCGTCGTCACCGCGCATCCGGGCTTCCTCCCCGGCGGCAACGTGCTCGCCGCGATCCCGCAGGGCGACTTCACCGAGCCGGGCTACGAGAACCTTCGCTTCGACTTCGAGGTCACGACCGTCGATACGTCACCGCGCACGATCTACTCGGTCCTCGACGGCACCGAAGAGGTACCCGAGCTCGACACGTCGGCCGTTGGCTACGCCCGCTTCAAGATCGCCGGCGACGCCAGCCGTATCGAGGTCGACAGCCAGTTCTGGAACACCGAGGACGTCGTGGCCGCACACCTGCACCTCGGTGCTCGTGGTGAGAACGGACCGGTCGTCGTCGACCTCGCCCGCCTCGCCGGCAACGACGATCTCGACGACGGCGTGGACGGCGTGACCTTCCGGGTCGGCAATCTCACCGGCCCGCTCGAGGGTCAGCCGCTGGCCGCGCTGGTCGCCGAGATCGAAGCCGGCAACGTCTACATCAACGTGCACACCGTGGAGAATCCGTCGGGCGAGCTGCGAGGCCAGCTCCAGCCGACACCCGAGTCCTGAGCCGTTCCGAGGCTCGAAGGTCCGGCAGACGCCAGCGGCCCGTGCCCGTCGATCAACCGTCGGCGAGCACGGGCCGCAGCGCGTCCGGATCGAGGTCGATCGCCAACCAGAGCGGCCCGTCGGTGGCCGCGTCACCAGGGTCCGTCGTTGCGATCACGAGCCGGCCAGCGTCGGCGACGTCCTCGAGGAACGCTCGGTGGGCGAGTCGGTCGAAGGCCAGTGAGAACGCAGCGGTGACCGGTGAGGTCAACGCGACGCCGAGCAGCAGGATCGACACATCGTCGACGTCGATGCGCTCGGCATGCGTATGGATGTCGCCGACCCCGTCCGCTGCGTGGACCCGAGCGAGGTCCGACACGGCGGGGACGTCGGTGGCATCGACCACCGCCGTGGGGAACCGCTCGTCGTCGTCGGTGATTGTTGTTCCGACGTCGAGCACGGGGAGGACCGCCGCCGGCGTGGTCACCGGCCGCG
>JBCBDK010000252.1:0-6258 GCA_038529675.1 Actinomycetota bacterium | reverse complement strand
ACGTGTCGCAGCCGATGTTGGTGCCGGTCAACCCGACGTGCTCGCGGATGTAGTGGACGAGCAGCGTGCGCGGCTCGACGTCGTAGGTGTGCTGCGTCCCGTTGATCGAGATGCTGACGTCCATTCGAAACCCCCAAGTGTCGAACGCAATGCGGATGATGCGGATGTGTTGAGAGCCACCTCCCCCGACGTGGCTCGGGTCACATCATGCACCATTTTTCGGAGGTGCGAATCCGCCGCCTGCGATCACGTTCGCGCAAGCCGCATGGACCGCCGTGGAGCGATCGTGGACCAGCGGTACGGACATGATGTACCCGGCACATCTCGTCCCGCGCTCGTCGGCGCGTCGGAGCGTCAGCGGAGGAGATCGATGGTGTCGGCGATCGTCAGATAGACGAGGAAGCCGATGATCACGGTGCCGAACACCGTGTAGTGCCACCGCTTGGAGTGGTCCGCCCGCCAGAAACGACGGATCGAGTACACGATCGACACGATCGCGAGCACACCGACCGGAATCGCGATCAGTGGTCCGACACCCTGCGCGATGCCGACGGCCGGCAGCACGAACGGCAGGATGATGTACATCAAGAGGCACCGGCAGGTCGTGTAGGCAAGTGACTTCTGGAACGCCGACCGAGCTTCTGCGGCCGTGGAGGTCCTGCCCTCGGGCAGCCGGAGCAGCCGACGCATGAAGCGATCGGCCGACGACGATGGTCCGGTGGGCGCCGGAGCGCCGGCGGCAGCGTCGTCGATCGAGGTGTCGGCACTCATGGCTGTCGAGAACGGTAGGTGGCCTCGACCGCCCCGACAACGTCGAGCGGGGTGTCCACGATCACGGCGGCACCGGCCGCCCGGAGCTCGTCGAGCGAACCGAACCCGTAGGTGACGCCGATGCAGTCGATCGCGTTGAGGTGAGCGCCTTCGACATCGTGGTCGCGGTCGCCGACCATCACGACGTGGTCGAGTGCGATGCGGTCGTGCGGGCTGATGCCCAGGAGGTGGAGTGCGTGGGTGATGACCTCGCCCTTGGTGCGGCGGTTCGATCCGATCTCCTCGAGCGCACCCACGCGGTGTTCGAAGAAGTCGGTGAGGCCGAAGTGGTCGAGAATGTCGATCGCGACCGACTGGGGTTTCGCGGTGGCGAGCGTGAGTCGGTGGCCGGCGTCGACCAGCGACCGCATCATCTCGGGGACGCCGTCGTACAGCTCGTTCTCGTACTTTCCGGTGACGTCGTAGCGGTCGCGGTATGCGTTGATGACCGCTTCGAGGTCGTCCACCGCCACCCCGAGCTTGGGAAAGCTGACCTCGAACGGCGGGCCGATCAGCGAGCGGATGGTCCGCTCGTCGGGCACCGGGTAGCCGCAGGTCTCGAACGCGTGGACGATCGACCGGGCGATGCCGGGCTCGGAGTCGGAGAGCGTCCCGTCGAGGTCGAGCAGTACGTGGGTGGCGAGCACGCCGTGATGATCAGCGCCGTGATGATCAGCGACGTGATGATCAGCGACGTGATGATCTTCGACGTGATGCTCGGAACGGTGCGGTTCGGGTCCGGTCATGCGTTGATGATGCGCCGGAGGCGGTCGAAGTCATCGCCGGTGCCGACCGCGACGATCATGTGGTCGGGCCCCAGCACCGTGTCTCCCTGCGGGTTCGTGGTGAAGTCACCGCCGGGGGAGCGCAGCGCCAGGACCAACGCGCCGCTCTCGTCGCTGACCCGTGTGTCTGCGAGGGTCCGACCGGCGAGTGGGCTGTCTGCTCCGATGACGAACTCCTCCATGTGGAAGTCGTGGTCGTGCTCGTGCATGATCACGTCGATGAACTCCGCGACCGTCGGTTGAGCGACGAACGCCGCCATGCGGGCAGCGCCGATCTCCTGCGGGTTCACCACGCGGTCGGCACCGGCGTGTTCGAACTTCGGGACACTCTCGTCGGAGCGGGCACGGGCGACGATGAACAAGGCGGGGTTGAGGTCGCGGCCCGAGAGCGTGACGAACAGGTTGGCGGCGTCGGTGTCGATCGCTGCGACCAGTGCGCGGGCGCGCTCGATGCCCGCAGCGTGAAGGGTGGCGTCGACCGTGGCGTCGCCGACCACGGTCGGATAGGGGATGTCGCGTACCCGGTCGGCGTTGCCGTCAACCACGACGACCTCGGTCCCGACTCGCGCCAGGTCGGCGGCTGCGGCGGTACCGACTCGACCCCAGCCGCACACGATCGTGTGGCCCGACAGCTGGCTGATCTTCTTGTCCATGCGTCGCCTCCCGACGAACTCGCGGAGCTGGCCCTCGACCACGGTTTGCACGACGAGCGTGAAGGTGTAGAGCACCGTCGACACGCCGACGACGATGAGAAAGATCGTGAAGATCTTCTCGTCGGCGCCGAAGTCGTCGTCGGCGCTGATCTCGCGGTACCCGACCGTCGTGATCGAGATGATCGTCATGTACACCGAGTCGAGCCACGACAGGCCGAACACGCGGTAGCCGATGGTGCCGATGACCGAGATGGCGGCGACCGCCCCGATCGCCACCCGCAGACGATCCGCCGTCGACCTCACGGCGGCCACGCTAGTCATCGGACGGTCACGGCAGCGCGTGTCGCCGCGGCCGCCGGGTGGGCACGGAGCCGACGGGTGCCGACGGTGCCGCCGCGCAGGGCCGGGGAGGGCCGGGGAGGGCCGGGTGATCATGAGAGACTTCTCATGATCGGCTCATCGGTGTCTCAGCCGAGGCCGGCACGCTCGTTGCCATGAACCCGCACGACGCTCTCCCGTCTCCGCCGCCGGACGCGTCCGGCGGTCCGCTGCGGTCGCAGCGTTCACGGATGGCCGTGCCGGCGGTACTCGCCGGTGGGGTGCTGGCGTTGGCGGCAGGCGTGGCCCTGGCGGCGCCGTCGGCGTCGGACGAGCCGGATCCGGAGCCGGCCGTGCTCTCGATCACCGCTGAGCGCCCCGAGGACGACGCGGGCGATCGGCCCGACGACGCTGGCGATGGGGTGGTCGTGGTCCCGGCGCCGCTCGTGACGCTCGATGTTGACGATGACGATGACGATGACGCATCCGACCCGGTCGTGTCGACACCGTCGCACGGTGCGATCGACGACGATGACGACGAGCCGGTCGAATCGGTGCCCGGTCGCGATGACCGTGACGAGCGCGACGAGGAGGACGACGGCGACGAGCACGACGATCGCGACGACGATGCAGACCGGCAGGACGATCCGACCGAGCAGGACGATCCGACCGAGCAAGACGAACCGGACGACCAGGACGATCCGGATGATCCGGCGGAGCCGACCGATCAGAACGATCCGGATGATCCGGCCGAAGACGCCGATCCGGCCGAAGACGACGATCCGGCCGACGACGACGATCCGGACGAGGCCGACGATCCGGACGAGGCCGATGACCCGGACGAGGCCGACGACCCTGACGAGGCCGACGACGACGATGACGACGCTGACGAGGACTGAGCGAGCGGTCTGACCGATGGCAGGGCGTCGACCATCGAGCGCGCAGGCGAGGATCGTCGTCATGACGGTCCTCGTCGTCGCGGTGGCGCTCGCGGTGTCCGTGGTCGTGCTCCGTCAGGCGCTCCTCGCCGACGTGGACCGGCGCGTCAACGCAGCGCTCGAGCAGGAGGCGAACGAGTTCGTGGCGTTCCTCTCCGAGCTGGATCCTGAACCCGACGAGGTCGAGCAGGACTTCGCTGCGAGGGTGCTGGAGACGTTCCTCATGCTCAACGTCACCGATGACGACGAGAGCATGACGGTGGTGATCGACGGTCGCGCCCGCTTCGTCACCCCCGACGCGCCCGGCGATCTGAGCGGTCTCGCCGGCGAGATCGGCGAGGTGTCGGAGGTGGACACCTTCGACGTCACGACCGACGGTGGCTCGACGCGCGTGCTCGCACAGCCCGTCGTGTCCGGCGATGGCGAGACACTCGGTGTGTTGGCGATCGCGTGGTTCCTCGACGGCGAGCGGTCGCAAGTGAACGACACGGTGCGGACCGCAGCGATCGTCGCGGTGCTCTCGCTCGTCGTGTCGGCCGCACTCGCGTGGATCATCGCCGGGCGGTTGTTGCGTCCGGTTCGTGAGCTGGCCGCCGCCGCACAGGAGATCACCGAGACCCGTCTCGACCAACGCCTTCCCGCCGAGGGACCGTCGGAGATGGTGTCACTGATCGCGAGCTTCAACTCGATGGTCGATCGGCTGGAGGCCGCGCTCTCGAACCAGCGCCGCTTCCTCGACGACGCCGGCCACGAGCTCCGGACGCCCATCACGATCGTGCGCGGTCATCTGGATGTCGCCGCGGGCGACCCGAGCGGGTGGGAGACGAGCCGGCCGGTGATCGAGAGCGAGCTCGACCGGATGCAGCGGATCGTCGACGACCTGTTGACGCTCGCCAAGTCGGAGCGTGTCGGCTTCCTGCATCGTCGTCCGGTCGACGTCGACGAGTTCACGACCTCGATCCTCGACCGGTCCCGCACGCTCGGCGAGCATCGGTTCGTGCTCGACGCCGCTGCGGTCGGCATCGCCGACGCCGACGCCGATCGGCTCGCACAAGCGATGCTGAACCTGGTCGCCAACGCCGTTCGCCACACGCCGCTCGACGGTGAGATCGGGATCGGGAGCGCCTTCACGGCGAACGGCCTCGAACTCTGGGTTCGCGACACCGGCGAGGGCATCGACCCGGCGGACCACGAACGCATCTTCGACCGGTTCGTTCGTCCGTCCGTGACGCGATCACCCGGGGGGAGCGCCGGGCTCGGGCTGGCGATCGTGCAGGCGGTCGCGGAGGCGCACGGCGGTTCGGTCGACGTGGTCAGCGCGCTTGGTCGCGGCTCGACCTTCACGATCACCGTGCCTGCGTCGAGCGTCGATGTACCTGCTGACCACGTCGCCGTCGCAACCGACGCGGTGCGTGGCCAGCACGAGGCCGAACGGAGTTCGACATGGCCCGCATCCTGATCGTGGAGGACGAAGCGGGGATCGCGTCGTTCCTCGAGCGGGGTCTCGCCGCCGAGGGCCACACCACCATGGTGTGTGCCGATGGGCGCGAAGGGGCGAGTCTGGCGCGGGACGACGCGTTCGACCTCGTGCTGCTCGACCTGGGGCTGCCGGGACTCGACGGCATGTCGGCGCTCCGTCAGATCCGGGCGCGCGGAGACTCGCTGCCGATCATCATCCTCACGGCTCGCGACGAACTCGACACGACACTCGCCGGCTTCGAGGGCGGGGCCAACGACTACGTCACCAAACCGTTCCGGTTCGAGGAGCTGCTCGCACGCATCACCGTTCGGCTCGCGGAGCAGCGGGGCGGATCGCGTGATCAGGTCGTCACACTCGAGGCAGCGGGTATGGCCCTCGACCGCGGCGCACGCACCATCACGACCGGGGGCAGCGTGGTCGAGCTGTCGGCGCGGGAGTTCAGCCTCGCCGACGTGTTCTTCGCCAACCCCGGCCAGGTCCTCACCCGCGAGCAGCTCCTGTCGCGGGTGTGGGGCTACGACTTCGACCCGGGCTCGAACGTTGTCGACGTCTACGTCGGCTACCTCCGCAAGAAGATGGTCAAGGGCGCCCTCGAAACCGTCCGCGGTGTGGGCTATCGCCTCCGCAAGGACTGATCAGCCCAGTCCGGTCTGACCCATCGGACCGCCGGCGCTCGGTTGTGCGATGTGCGGGGCAGATCCGTCGGGATCGTCGGCGCTCCTCCCTGACAGCGCGCTCTCGGTCGGTCGGATCGCCGACTTCGTCCCGAACACCGCGACCAGACCGACGGGCAGCAGCGCGATCGTCGCCCAGGCGAGCCATGAGCGCGGGCTGCGGGGCCCGAAGCCCGGTTGGTCGACACTCAGCCAGGTTCCGACCGCGTTCGCCACGGCGTAGACGATGATCAATCCACCTGCCCACACTGCGCCGACGACTGCGGACACGATGATCGTCGGGAGCACCCACCACGCATGTCGTCGTACGAATTCCATGCGTCCATCGTACGTCGACGGATGCGGCTCGGCTGGCCCGACTGCTCAGGTGAGCGGACGGAGTGCGTGCTGCGCGATCCGGCGGGCAACCCCTTCTGTCTGATCGCCTCGAACGGATCGTGAGGTGACTCTCATCGGCGCGTCATCGGCCTCACATCGTCGGCCTGCACCCTCGGCGTCATGGACATCACCTCCCATGAACTCCTCACGCTCCTCCCACTCGGATCGGCGAACGTGCCGATCGTCTTCAGTCCGAGGAACGTGCGGCTGGCGAGCACGGCC